>JANOKR010000404.1:0-5749 GCA_031419315.1 Betaproteobacteria bacterium | reverse complement strand
CTGGTGCTGACCCAGCCCGATCGGCCCGCTGGACGCGGCTTGCAGTTGCATCCGTCGGCGGTCAAACGGCTGGCTTTGGACCTGGGGCTGCCGCTGGCCCAGCCGCGCAGCTTGCGCCTGGACGGCAAGTTCGCCGACGCCGCCGCGGCCGCCCGGGAAGCGCTTGATGCCGCCGCGCCCGACGTGATGGTGGTGGCCGCCTACGGCCTGATCCTGCCGCAGTGGGTACTGACTTTGCCGCGCCTGGGCTGCCTGAACATCCACGCCTCGTTGTTGCCGCGATGGCGCGGCGCCGCGCCGATCCAGCGTGCCATCGAAGCCGGCGACGCAGCGACGGGGATCACGATCATGCAAATGAACGCCGGCCTCGACACCGGTCCGATGCTGCTCGAACAAGTCACGCCGATCGGGCCTGACGACAGCTCGGCGACGCTGCACCTGCGCCTGGCCGTGATCGGCGCAACGCTGATCATTCAGGCGCTGCACCGACTCGAAACCGGCGACTTGGCCGGGCAGCCGCAACCCGCCGAAGGTGTGACCTACGCCAGCAAGGTCGACAAGGCCGAAGCGGCGATCGACTGGTCCGAGCCGGCGGCGGTGATTGAGCGCTGCGTCCGCGCTTTTGACCCGGCGCCGGGGACGTCGTTTGTTTGGGGCGGTGAGGTGGTGAAGCTTTGGCGGGCGCGCGCGCGTCCAGGGCAAGGTGCGCCGGGCGCGGTGCTCGATCTTGGCGACGGCCGGCTCGTCGTCGCCTGCGGTGCCGGCCTGTTGGAGCTACTGGAAGTCCAGCGGCCCGGTGGGCGCCGCATCGCCGCCGCGCAATACCTGCAATCCGGGCCGGGGCTGGTGCTGCGGGCCGGCAGATCGCTCGTCGCCAACCCCGCGTAGCCGGCAGTTGACGCTTGGCGATGCCGCGCCGGCAGGCCTCAAGCACAGGCCGCCGGCAGCCGATATCCCGCCAGGAACCCGATCATGAACTGCGCCCGCTTTCGTCCCGCCCTGACTGCTTTGCTCTGTGCAACCGCTGTGCTGGCCGGCTGCGACCTGTTGGGCATCGAGCCGGCATCGGCGGTGGCCGCACGCAAGGAAACCGACGGCAAGGCGGTGGGTGCCGCGTGCCGGCATGCCGGTCGCGCGATCGAAGACTGTTATGGGTTGAACAAAAAGGCCGACCGGGGCGCGGTATTTGCCGGCTGGCGCGAGATGAACGACTACATGCGCGAGAACAAGATCGAGGAAGTGGCGCCGCAAGCGCTTGCCGCCCTGTCGGCGTCTGCATCGTCAGCAAAAGAAAACAAAGAGGCCGGCGCCACGAAAGAAGCCGACGAGCCGGCGCCGAAGGCCGGGGCAAAAAAACCCTGACCGCGCGCTGCGCCGGTCTGCCGCGGCGCGCTGTCAGTCGGTGATCTGCGAGCAGTCTGCGCTGCACTGGGGACTCGGCGACGCTTCGTCGGCAACTGCCGCATTCCGTCGCGCGGGGCTGGCATCGTGATGACCGGTTGGGCATAGTGTGCTGACCCAGCCACGGAGCCTGCCTTGAACCCAACCCGCCGCGCCTACCTATGCACCACCTTCAGCGCCGCAGCGCTTGCGGCCTCGCTCGCCGCGCCGCTGGCCTATGCCGACAACGAAACCAGTTGGTACTGGCGCGGCAAGACGAGCAACGGCTCAGGCACGGTGGTCAGCCTGGCGCGCGAGGCGAGCGACTTCCAGTCGATCGCCGTGTCGGGGTCGATCAACGTCAAGATCCGCCAGGGCGCGCGCGAGCTGGTTGAGGTGCGCACCGACGACAACCTGCAAGCTTTGCTCGAAACGGTGGTCGAGTCGGGCAGCGGCGGGCGCACGCTTCACGTTCGCTGGAAACGCGGCAGCAACGTGCACACCCGCAGCGAGCCGACGGTGACGATCGATGTCGTGACGCTGAAAGCGATCTCCAGCGGCGGGTCGGGGCGGGTCGTTGTCGACGGTTTGAACACGCCGGCGTTGAAGTTTTCGATTGCCGGGTCGGGTGACGGCCGGTTGAACGCCATCACCACCAACGAGATGGAAGTCAGCATCGCCGGCAGCGGCGATGTGCGCGGTGACGGCAAGTCCACGCAGCTCAAACTCAGCATCGCCGGCAGCGGCGACATCCAGCTGGCGAAGCTGCTTGCCGACGATGTCCGGGTCAGCATCGCCGGCTCTGGCGATGCGTCGGTGCACGCCCAGAAATCGCTCAGCGTGTCGATCGCCGGCTCGGGCGATGTGATCTACAGCGGCGACGCGGTGGTGAAAACGTCGATCGCTGGCAGCGGGTCGGTGAAGAAGCGCTGACAGCGCGGCGCCGGTCAGCCCGAATGGCTTGACGGCGCGCCCGGCGACAATCGCCGGGTGAATGATTCCGCTCCTTCCGGCGCGCGCCCGAGCTGGCGCCACCCCGAGTTTTTGCTCGGCGCGCGCGAGATGTCGGGCATCGCCATCGGCATCGCGGCCTGGGGCCTGGTGACCGGCATCGCGATGGCCAAAAGTGGCATGGGCCTGCCACTGGCCGTGCTGATGTCCTTGGTCGTTTTTGCCGGCAGTGCGCAACTCGCCACGCTGCCACTGATTGGCGCCG
Source organism: Betaproteobacteria bacterium (assembly GCA_031419315.1). GTDB lineage: Bacteria > Pseudomonadota > Gammaproteobacteria > Burkholderiales > Burkholderiaceae_C > Rubrivivax. Next base: position 3,153 of record JANOKR010000404.1, on the reverse strand, counting down.
GCGCGCCGATGTGGGTGATCTGGGGCACCGCGCTCTGCGTGAATCTGCGCTTCGTGATCTTCAGTGCGTCGTGGCGGCCGTACCTGCGCCCGTACCCACTCAACGTTCGCCTGCGCGTGGCGTACTTCACCGCCGACCTGAACTATGTGATGTTCATGCGCCGCTACCCGCAGCCGATGCCGGCGCCTGAACACCTGCCCTACATCTGGGGCGGCGCGGCAGTCAACTGGGTGGCCTGGCAAGGCGCTTCGCTGGCCGGCATCTTTCTGGCCGACCAGATCCCGCCGCATTGGGGTGTTGGTTTTGCCGGCACGCTGGCGCTGCTCGGCCTGACCTGTTCGCTGCTCAACGGCCGCGCCACGTGGATAGCCGGCGCGGTGGCCGGCTGCGCTGCGGTAGCGGCCTACGCGCTGCCGCTGAAGCTCAATATCGTGGTCGCGATCGCGTCGGCCTTGGCGATCGGCCTGCTCATCGACCACAGCAGCCCGAAGCGGGTCGAGCCGGCCGAGGACGCGACATGAGTTTTGTCGAAGGCGCGGTCGCGATCGTCGGCCTGGCGGCGCTGACGGTGCTGACACGCGGATTTTTCTTCCTCACCGAACGCGAAGTGCCGATCCCGGCGTGGCTGCAACAGGGCCTGCGCTACGCGCCGCTGGCCGCGTTGATGGCCGTCGTCGCGCCCGAGATCGTGCTCACGCAGGGCCAACTGATCTCGACCTGGCAGGACGCGCGCCCGTTTGCCGCGGCTGCCGGCGCGGCCTGGTATTTCTGGCGCGGCGGCATGCTCGGCACCATCGTCGTGGGCATGTCGGTACTCATCGGCCTGCGCATCGGCCTGGGTTGGTGATCTGCCGCCAGCGCTGCCTAGAATCGCGCTGCGCTTTTTGAACTCAGACCGCCGTCGATTCCGACCGCGCCATCAACCTCCGCCGGGCTCGCCATGAACGTCATCCGATTTGCCGATCTGATCGCCCTAGGCCGCGTTGCCGGCAAGCGGGTTTTTATCCGCGCCGACCTCAACGTGCCGCAAGACGACCAGGGCCAGATCACCGAAGACACGCGCATCCGGGCGTCGGTGCCCTGCATCGAGATGGCGCTCAAGGCGGGTGCGGCAGTGATGGTCACCTCGCACCTCGGGCGGCCGATCGAGGGCGAGTTCAAACCCGAAGATTCGCTGATGCCGGTGGCGGATCGGCTGGCTGAGTTGCTCGGGCAAGACGTGCGGCTGGTGTCCGATTGGGTCGACGGCGGTTTTGCGCTCGCGCCGGGTGAAGTCGTGCTCCTCGAAAACTGCCGCTTGAACATTGGCGAGAAGAAGAACAACGAGGCGCTGGCGCGCAAGATGGCGGCGCTGTGCGACATCTTCGTGCACGACGCTTTTGGCACCGCGCACCGCGCGGAAAGCTCGACCTACGGCATCGCGCAGTTTGCCCCCGTGGCCTGCGCCGGCCCGCTGCTGGCGGCCGAGATCGACGCTTTGACGAAGGCGCTGGCGCAGCCGAAGCGGCCGCTCCTTGCGATCGTCGCGGGCAGCAAAGTGTCGACCAAATTGACGATCCTGCAGAGCCTGGCGCAAAAGGTCGATGGTCTGATCGTTGGCGGCGGCATCGCCAACACCTTCATGCTGGCGGCCGGTTTGCCGATCGGCAAGAGCCTGGCCGAGGGCCAGTTGCTCGACGAGGCACGCGCCGTGATCGACGCCATGAAGGCGCGCGGCGCCGAGGTGCCGATTCCGGTGGACGTGGTCGTCGCGCGCGAGTTCAAGGCTGATGCCCTGGCAACGGTCAAGGCCGCCGCCGACGTTGCCGCCGACGAGATGATCCTGGATATCGGCCCAAAGACGGCGCTGTTGCTTGCCGAAAAAATCAAGGCCGCGGGCACGATCGTGTGGAACGGGCCGGTCGGCGTGTTTGAGTTCGATGCCTTTGCCAAAGGCACCGAAACCATCGCCCGTGCGATCGCGGCGAGCAGCGCTTTCAGCATCGCCGGTGGTGGCGACACATTGGCGGCGATCGCCAAATACGGCATCGAAAAGCAGATCGGCTACATCTCCACCGGCGGCGGCGCTTTTCTTGAAGTGCTGGAGGGCAAGACGCTGCCGGCGTTCGAGATCCTCAGCCGTCGCGCCGCGGGCTGAACAGGCGTAGTCTGCTGCACACACCAATGCAAGGACAGCTGCCATGAAACCCGAACTCAGCCCGGCCGAACAGGCACTGCGCGAAGCCGCGCTCGAGTACCACCGCGCACCGACACGCGGCAAGATCGCGGTGACCCCGACCAAGCCGCTGTCGAACCAGCGGGACCTGTCGCTGGCCTATTCGCCGGGTGTCGCTTACGCCTGTCTGGCGATCGCAGACGACCCGTCGCTGGCGAGTGACTTCACGTCGCGCGCCAACCTCGTCGGCGTGGTGACCAACGGCACTGCGGTGCTCGGCCTCGGCGACATCGGCCCGCTGGCATCGAAGCCGGTGATGGAAGGCAAGGGCTGTCTGTTCAAGAAGTTCGCCGGCATCGATGTCTTCGATATCGAACTCGCCGAAAAGGATCCCGACAAGCTGGTCGAGATCATCGCCGCGCTGGAGCCCACGCTGGGCGGCATCAACCTCGAGGACATCAAGGCGCCGGAGTGTTTTTATATTGAGCGCAAGCTGCGTGACCGGCTCGGCATCCCGGTCTTTCACGACGACCAGCATGGCACCGCGATCATCTCGGCGGCGGCCCTGCTCAATGGCCTCGAACTCGTCGGCAAGCAGATCGGCGAGATCAAGCTGGTGGCGTCGGGCGCAGGGGCGGCGGCGATCGCGTGCCTGGATCTGATGGTCGGCCTCGGCGTGCGGCTGGAGAACATCTTCGTCGTCGATTCACGCGGTGTGATCCAGCATGAACGTGACGATGCACGCAACGGCAAGCTCGACGAATCGAAGCAGCGCTATTGCCAGAAGACCAGCGCACGCTCGCTCGCCGATGTGCTGGTGGATGCCGATGTGCTGCTCGGCTGCTCGGCCGCCGGCGTGATGACCGGCGAGATGGTGAAGACGATGGCGCGCGCGCCGATCATCCTGGCGCTGGCCAACCCCGAGCCGGAGATTCGCCCCGAGCTGGCCAAGGCCGCAAGGCCGGATTGCATCATCGCCACCGGCCGCTCGGACTATC
>JANOKR010000403.1:0-5267 GCA_031419315.1 Betaproteobacteria bacterium | reverse complement strand
CCAACGCCTTCTTTTCGCGGCCGAGTTCCTGGGCGCGTTTGGGCTCGTTCCAGACGGCTGGATTTTCGAGCGCGGCGTTGACTTCGTTCAGCCGCAGCGATTTGCGGTCGTAGTCAAAGATACCCCCGGAGCTGCCCTGTGCGCGCCGTCAGATCGGCGAGCAGCGAGCCGATGGCGTTGATGTCTTCGATTTCCATGGCCTGATTTTCGCATGCGCCGATTTTTGCGCTCCAGCAGTGGCGCGCGCAGAGCCGGCACGGGGGTGGCCCGGCTCCGTTTATGGAATTCTTATGCTCTCCGCCGGGCCACCCCCGCGCCGACTCTGCGAGTCGCGGCGGTGGCGGTCCAACCGCGAATGCAACGGCGCGTTGAATCGGACTTCGCAGCGCCCAGACCACCACCGGTCCAGCCGGGATTGGGGTGGCCGGCGCAGTGCGTAAGAATTCCACAAACGAAGCCGGCCACTCCGATTCCGGCTGCGAAAACAACCCGGGTCCTGAGCACGCACTTGCAACGGTCCGTCGAACGGAACGCCGAACCGAACGCCAAACCGCATCAAGCCCCGAGATGCGCCGCCAGCAGCCGCGCCAGCGCCTCGGGTTGGTCGTGGTGCAGCATGTGGCCGCAGTCCTTGAGTTGTTGTCGATCGACCTGCGCCACGCTGTCCAGGCGCTGATGAAATTCGGCCTTGGTATAGCGCCCGCCCCACCACTTGTCGAGGTCGTTGCCATCCCCTTCAACCCAGAGCAGTGGCGCGCTGATCAGCTTCCAGGTCTCGAGCAACTCCTCGACCCGGTAGAGCACCGGGTTGATGCGTTTGTGCGCCGGGTCACCCAGGATCTGCCAGCGGCCATTCGCTGCCTGGCGCGACCAGCGCGGCGCCAGCCAGGCGGCCTTGTCGGCGGCCAGGCGCGGGTTGGTCTTGGTCAGGCGCGCTGCCACCGCGTCGAGGTCGGCGTAGTCTTTCAAGGCCTGCGGCGCCTTCAGCTCGTCGAGCCATTGCACCAGTCGCTTCGGCGCGTGGCGCGGCTCGGTGCGCGGCATGCCAAAACCTTCGAGATTCACAAGGCGTCGGATGTGTGCCTGGCGCACGCCGGCATAACTCATCACGACATTGCCACCCATGCTGTGGCCGACGAGGTCGATCTGTGCCGGCACGCCGTCGACCGGCGCTTCGGTGAGGGCATCGACCAGGGCATCGAGGTCGCCCAGGTAGTCGGCAAACCAGTAGCTGTCGACATTGGCATGGTTGTCGGTGAGACCAAAACCGCGCCAGTCGGGGGCGAGCACATAACGCTCAAAACCATCGGCTTGCAAAAGTGCATCGACAACAAACTGGAACGACGCGCCGACGTCCATCCAGCCGTGCAACAAAAACAGCGCTGGCCGCTGCGGCGTGACCAGCGACTCGTCGCCCCAGGCCTGGACGTGGTATTGCAAACCGCGCAGCGGAACAAACAGCGATCGGGGTTCGCGGTGGGGTATGTAGGCGGAATCGCTCATGCCGCGACTGTAGGCCAGCCGCCGCGGCGGCGCTGTCGATTGCGCGACGCGGTCGGCCTCAAACCGCCGACATCGTCGCCAGCGCCTCGGGCGCCACCCGCACCTTGACGCTGCGCGCGGCGAGCACGCCGACGATCGCGTGCATCGGCTGCGACGTATCGCGGCGCACCGGTTCGGGGTGGACTTCGCCGTAGCGGTTGGTCATCGCGGCGACGACCGGAGCCATCACCGTCGGCCCACGTTTGACGACGATGCCGGTTTCGCCCGAAGCGAGCGAGACAAAACAGCCCGGCGGATAAACCCCCAGCTCCTTCACCAGCGCGGCGTTGATCGGGCTCGACGGGTCGCTCATGAAGATCTCGCGCCCGGCGCGGTCGGCGGCCATCGCCTCGCGTCCGCCGCGCACGCTGAGCTTGGCGCTGTAGACGTCGGCGCGGTGCAGCAGGGTGGCCATCTCGCAGACATCGGTGATGCCATGCGGGTAGCCGCGGCCGTCGGGTTCTTCGTGGTGCTCTTCGACCGCGCGCAGCCAAAGCTGATCATTGATGCCCGCCATTTCGAGCAGTTCGCGGCTGGCCTGCGGGTGTTCGCGAATCTCGGCACGCTGCTGTTCGGTGGGTGGGCGGCCTTGTTCGGCCAGGCGGCCCTGCAAGTCGAGCATCGACACGTTCATCGTCAGCGCGGCCTTGAAGGCGCGGGTGGTGTCGTCCTCGCTCCAGCCCAGGCGCAGTGCCACCAGGCGCGTGACGATGGCGGTATGCACCGCGTGGTTGGCGCCGTACTGCACATGCGCGCTGGCATCCTGGCGCAAGACCTGGAAGATCGCCAGGTCGGGATCCCGGTCGATCAGGGCGGCCACCGGCTCGATGGCTTCGTCGAGCGCTTCGCGAAAGGTCTCGGCATTCGTCTGGCGCAGCGCGCGGGCGACACGGTCCATGCCGTCGGTCCACATCGCTGGCAGCAGAGCCGCGGGGGCGTGGCGCACGGCGTCGGCGCCGCGGTGCAATTCGGCCAAGTCGACCAGCGTGCCACGCTGCAGCAAGGCCTGCCATTGGGCGTCGCTGTCGAGGCGGCGCCCGCGTGCCAGCAGCAGGGTGTGGTCGTCGTTGTAGACGTTGAACGGCAGCGGCGCACCGACTGTGACGCGGCTGCTGACGACGGCGAGCGATGTGTAGCGCATGGGAGCTTCGCTTTCGATGGACAGGTCCGGGCGCATGGGGGTTGTCGAACTGCGTGCGCCAGCCCGCTGCTGCTTGTTTCGGTGGCGCGGCGCCGAACTTGAGGCACGCCGCTGCGGACACGCGACAATCCGGCGATGAATCCAGCCCCACCCGCACCGGCCTTGTTGCGCGCCGCCACGCCTGACGATGTCGACGCCATCGTCGGCCTGATCCAGGAACTGGCAGCGTTTGAAAAACTCTCGCATCTGTGTGTCGTGACGCCACAAGATTTGGCGCCGCAGCTCTTTGGCGCGCAGCCGGCGGCGCAGGCGGTGGTGGCTGAGCGCGCCGGCACGGTCGTCGGATTTGCACTGTTTTTCACCAACTTCTCGACCTTTCTTGGCAAGCCCGGGCTCTACCTCGAAGACCTCTATGTGCAGCCAGCGCACCGCGGCGCCGGCATCGGCCGCGCTTTGTTGATGCACCTGTCGGCGCTGGCGATTGAGCGCGGCTACGGCCGTTTCGAGTGGAGCGTGCTCGACTGGAACGTCGATGCGATTGCGATCTACGAAAAGATGGGCGCCAAGCTGCTGCCTGAATGGCGCATCTGCCGCGTCGGGGGTGACGCGCTGGCGGACTTCGGGCGATGACGGCACCGCCGCCGATGGCGCCGGCAGCTGCGGCGGCTGCGAGCGATAGCGACCGGCACGCGGCGATCCACGCCGCCTTTCGCTGGCAGGTGCCGGCGTTTTTTAATATCGCGCAGGCCTGCTGCACCCGCTGGGCGCAGCAGACGCCGCAAGCGGTGGCGATCCGCTGGGAGCATGAAGACGGGCGGGTGGCCGCCTTCACCTACGCGGACTTGCAAGCTGCGGCGAACCGGCTCGCGAATGTGCTGCGCCAGCAGGGCGTGCAGCGCGGCGACCGGGTGGCGATCGTGATGCCGCAGCGCTTCGAGACCGCCGCCGCGCATATCGCGGTCTACCAACTCGGCGCGGTGGCGATGCCGCTGTCGATGCTCTTCGGCCCCGATGCGCTGGAGTACCGGCTCCAGCACAGCGAGGCCGTGCTGGCCATCGTCGATGAAAGCGCTATTCGCAACCTGCTGGCCGTGCGCGCCAGTGTCCCGGGCCTGCGATGTGTGATCGCGGTCGGGCTCGCGCAAGGCCAGGGCGATCTGGATTGGGACCGCGCACTCCTGGAATCGTCGGCCAGATTCAAGGCGGTGCGCACCCGTGCCGACGATGCCGCGGTGCTGATCTACACCAGCGGCACCACCGGCCCGCCCAAGGGCGCCTTGGTGCCGCACCGCGCGCTGATCGGCAACCTGAGCGGTTTTGTGTGCAGCCAGAACTGGTTCCCGCATGTCGCAGCCGCGGGTGGCCGAAACCGGCGCGCCGCGAATGCCGTCTTCTGGTCACCGGCAGACTGGGCCTGGACCGGCGGCCTGATGGATGCGCTCTTGCCGACCCTGTACTTCGGCCGCGAGATCGTCGCCTTTCAGGGCCGCTTCTCGGCCGAGCGGGCGTTCGAGTTGATGCAGCGCTGGCGGGTCACGCACTGCTTTCTCTTCCCGACGGCACTCAAGGCGATGATGAAGGCGGTGCCTTCGCCGCGGCAGCACAAACCTCGTCCGTACCGGCTCCAGCTGCAAGCGATCATGAGTGCCGGCGAGGCGGTCGGCGATGCGGTGTTCACTTATTGCCGCGATCGACTCGGGGTCGTCGTCAACGAGATGTTCGGCCAGACCGAGATCAACTACATCGTTGGCAACTGCACTCGAACGTTAGGCATCGACGGCCACGCGGCGCCCGGCTGGCCGGCGCGTGCGGGCAGCATGGGCCGGCCCTACCCCGGGCACCGCGTCGCGGTCATCGACGACGAGGGCATCGAGTGCGCCCGCGGCACGCCGGGTGACGTCGCGGTGCACCGGCGCGACGGCCATGGCGACCCGGACCCGGTCTTCTTTCTGGGCTACTGGAAAAACGACGAAGCCACCCGCGCCAGATACGCCGGCAGCGCCGACGACAGTTGGTGCCGCACCGGCGACATGGCGGTGATGGACGGCGACGGCTACCTCTGGTACCAGGGCCGCAGCGACGATATGTTCAAGGCCGCGGGTTACCGCATCGGGCCGAGCGAGATTGAAAACTGTCTCGTCAAACACCCGGCGGTGTTGAATGCCGCAGTGGTGCCCAAGCCGGATGCAGAACGTGGTGCGGTGGTCAAAGCTTTTGTCGTACTCGCTGCCGGTGTTGTTGGCGATGCCGCGCTCGTCGGGCAACTGCAGCGGCATGTGCGCGGCAAGCTTGCGCCTTATGAATATCCCAAAGAGATCGAGTTCATCGACGCACTGCCGATGACCACCACCGGCAAGGTGCAGCGGCGGGTGCTGCGGCTGCGCGAGGAAGCGCGGGCTGCTGCGGTCAGGTGAGCGGCCGCCGGCGCGGTGGTGATCAGCGCCGGGGTGATGCCTTGGCCTTCGGGTCGGAGCGGAGCGCGACGCCATGCATCGCGCGCCGGCGTCTTGGTCGAGCCGGTTTCAGCTCAGTCGCGCTTCGTGAGGGGAGCGCGACGAGAAGGCGACGAAGCAATGACAACCAC
>JANOKR010000402.1:0-21169 GCA_031419315.1 Betaproteobacteria bacterium | reverse complement strand
GCGGTGGCGCCTAAAAACCGACGCGCGACCAAACCAACTTACGGGTCGAAGCAGCGCCGGCTCGAAGGCAAAAAAGTGCGCGCCGATATCAAGTCCGGGCGTGGCCGGCTGCGGAGCAGCGAATGACACCAACGGGCCGCCAGAGCTGACCCGACAATCGGGCGATGGCAAGAGAGGCAAAGTCGATTTACAGCTGCCGCGAATGTGGTGGCGCAGCCGCCAAGTGGCTGGGTAAATGCCCCCATTGCGGGGCCTGGAATACGCTCGACGAAACCGCCGCCGAACCTGCGGGGGCCAGCGGCAGCCGCAACCGCTTTCAAGCACTGGCGGCGACCCAGGCGGTGGCGACGTTGTCGGAGATCGATGCCAGCGCTGTCGAACACAGCTCCACCGGCCAGGAAGAGCTCGACCGCGTGCTCGGCGGCGGCATCGTTGCCGGTGGCGTGATCCTGATTGGCGGCGACCCCGGCATCGGCAAGAGCACCTTGTTATTGCAGGCGCTGGATTCGCTTTCGCAGCGGCTCAAGGTGCTCTACGTCACCGGCGAAGAGAGTGGCGCGCAGGTCGCGCTGCGGGCGCGCCGGCTCGGTTTGGCGGGCACGCGGGTGCGCGTGCTGGCCGAGATCAGGCTCGAAGCGATCCTGGCCACGCTGGCCGCGGAGCGGCCGGACTTCTGCGTCATCGATTCGATCCAGACCCTGTACTCCGACCAGCTCACGTCGGCGCCAGGGTCGGTGGCGCAGGTGCGTGAATGTGCGGCGCAGTTGACGCGCGTGGCCAAGGGCAGCGGTTGCGCGACGGTGCTCGTCGGCCATGTCACCAAAGAAGGCGCACTCGCCGGGCCGCGGGTGCTCGAACATATCGTCGACACGGTGCTCTATTTCGAAGGCGATACCCATTCGAGCTTTCGCCTCGTGCGGGCGATCAAGAACCGCTTTGGTGCGGTCAACGAGATCGGTGTTTTTGCGATGACCGAGCGCGGCCTCAAAGGCGTCTCGAATCCGAGCGCGATCTTTTTGTCGACCCACGGCGAGCCGGTGCCGGGCTCGTGTGTGCTGGTCACGCTGGAAGGCACGCGGCCGCTGCTCGTCGAGGTGCAGGCGCTGGTGGATTCCGGCGGGCCGAGCCCGCGGCGCTTGAGTGTCGGCCTCGACCGCGACCGGCTGGCGATGCTGCTCGCGGTGTTGCACCGCCATGCCGGCGTCAGTTGCATGGACCAGGATGTTTTTGTCAACGCCGTTGGTGGGGTGCGCATCGTCGAGCCGGCCGCTGACCTGGCGGTGCTGCTGGCGATCCGCAGTTCGCTCGCCGCTCGGCCGCTGCCACGCGGCTTTGTGGCTGTTGGTGAAGTCGGCCTGGCCGGCGAGGTGCGCCCGGCGCAACGCGGCCAGGAGCGTTTGCGCGAAGCCGCCAAGCTCGGTTTTGCGGTGGCGGTGGTGCCCAAGGCCAACGCGCCAAAAAAGCCGATCGAAGGGCTGACGGTGCACGCCGTCGAGCGCATCGAGCAGGCGATCGATATCGTGCGCGGGCTGTGAGCGCCGCCGCTGCGTTGCCCGCGCTGCCGCTGCGAAGACAATCGCGGCCATGAACTCGATCATCGGATGGGCGCTGGCCGCGGCCGCGGTTGCAGTCGGCTTTTATCAGTGGCGCTGGCCCGGCGTGGCCCTGGCCGCAACGGTTATCGTGTTCTGGCTGCTGTTGCAGTTCAGCCAATCGCTGCGCGTGCTGCGCCGCGCCAGCCAGGCGCCGGTGGGCCATGTCGACAGCGCGGTGATGCTGAATGCCAAACTGCACGCCGGCATGCGGCTGACGAACATCCTGCCGCTGACACGCAGCCTGGGCGTGCGTGTCGCCGACGAGCCGGCCGAGGCTTTCGAATGGCGCGACGGCGCCGCTAACTGCGTGCGCGTGGAGCTGCGCAGCGGCCGCTGCACCGAGTGGCGCTTGACCCGCCCCGACAGCCTTGATGCGACGCCAGAAACGACAAACCCCGCCGAAGCGGGGTTTGCGACTTCTGGCAAGCCGTCGATCAGCCGCGACGGCGACGCACCATGAAGCCCAGGCCGGCCAAGCCGGCAAGCATCAGCGCGTAGGTCTCGGGTTCCGGGACCACGCCGGCGTACAGCGAGGCGTGTGAAAGATCCTTGCTGGCGGGTGTGCTGAGAAAGTCCAGCGACGCCACATTCAGGTTGCTGGCGTCGAAGAAATACAGCGAGTAACCACCGCCGCTTCGTGCACTGCCGGCCTTCAGCGCGATCGCAAAGGGGCCCGATACCGCCGGGTCGATCGTGATCGTGCCCGTCCCGCCGCCGACGAACGGCAGCTCGTCGGCAACCACCGCCCAGCCGAGGTCACCAAAAGCGGCCGTCAGATCGGCGATGGCGGTATTGCCGGCGCCGTTGTTGTTGCCGCCGTTGGAGGTGTAGACACCGGCGCAGGCGGTCGCTGCGACAAAGGTGTCGGCAGTGCTGCAATCGTTCGGGAACGCCGCAAATGCCGGCGCCGCGAACATCATCGCGGCAGCCGCCAACGCGGTAGAGGTCGTTCTCAAGTTGATCATTTGTTTCCCTTTTGAAAAGTCATCCGGTCGGATTTATCGCCCGACAAACCCGACCCGAAATCTCGCCCAACAGGCGCCGATTTGCAACCGCTCACCCCCCCTTGTCTGAGGGCCCCCCCCTTATCTGAGGGGGCGAAGACCCGAATCCGCGTAGTGTCCAGCGCACCGTCAAGCGGCCGCAACGAGCCTGGTCAAGCCGGCGCCAGAAACAAAAAACCCCGCCGCAGCGGGGTCTTCACAGGCGCGAGAAACAACGATCAGGCGCGGCGGCGACGGGCCATGAAACCGACACCGACCAGGCCGGCCATCAGCAGCGCGTAGGTCTCGGGCTCGGGCACCGGCGTGGTCGCGTACAGCGCGACGTTCGAGATCCCGCCGCGGCCGCGCGCAGGGTTGGTCTGCGCAATGTCAAAACCAGCAAAACCCGCGCCTACCGTGATGCGATAGAACGAGGTGTCGCCACCGCCCTTGCCACCGCCCCAATGCACACCGACCACGGTGTCACCCGACACCGGTGCGGCGAAGTTGAAGTCGTTGCCCGACGAGGTGTTGACCTGCTCGAGGATCGCGCCGCCGATCGAGACACCCGGGAACTCTGCTTGAAGCAGTGTTTTGACGTCAGCGAAGTCAGAGTTGTTGTTGAGATTGCCGACGTAGTAGCCAGAGCAATCGGTCACCGTGACGCCGGCGCCCGAGATGTCGCTGAAGCTGCAGGTATTGGCCGGAGCAATCGCGGCAAACGAGGGCGCAGCAAACGCCAAGGCCGCGGCGGCCAGGGCGACGGAAGTCAGTTTGTTGATCATGAAGAGGGGTCCCCGATGAGATTCATATGAATCGAGTCGCGAGGATTCGCGTCCCGTGTCGCCAGTATCTCTGCGCCGCCACGAAAAATGTTGCACCACACCCCCGCGATTCAGGGGAACACCCCCCATCTGAAGGTATGGTTTGGCGCCACCAGCGGACCTGGGCCGTGCATTTGCCACGCCATGCAGCACCGAACAGGGGCGCGCATAGAATTCGGCCCTCACGAGACAACCGGGGCTCAGCGATGTCCATGCACGACCGCGACGGCAAGATCTGGATGGACGGCGCGCTGGTCGACTGGCGCGACGCCAAGATCCACGTGCTGTCGCACACCCTGCATTACGGCTGCGGTGCCTTTGAAGGCGTTCGGGCCTACAACACCAGCCGCGGCACCGCGATCTTCCGCCTGCGCGAGCACACCGAGCGGCTCTTCAACAGCGCCAAGATCCTGCGCATGAAGATCCCGTTCAGTTTCGAGCAGGTTTTCGAGGCGCAGCGCGAGGTCGTGCGGGTGAACCAGCTCGAGAGCTGCTATCTGCGCCCGCTGACCTGGATCGGCTCAGAAAAACTCGGCGTCAGCCCGCGTGGCAACACCATCCACCTGATGGTTGCGGCCTGGCCCTGGGGCGCCTATCTCGGTGAAGAAGGCATGCGCCGCGGCATCCGGGTCAAGACCTCGAGCTACACCCGCCACCACGTCAACATCACCATGACGCAGGCCAAGGCGGTGTCGAACTACACCAACTCGATCCTCGCGAATATGGAAGCGCTCGACGACGGCTACGACGAAGCGCTGCTGCTCGACGCGAGCGGTTTTGTCTCCGAAGGCGCGGGCGAAAACCTGTTTGTGATCAAAGGCGGCGTGGTCTACACACCCGACCTGTCGGCCGGCGCGCTGAACGGCATCACGCGCAACACGGTCTTTGCGATCTGCGAAGACCAGGGCCTGAAGCTGGTTGAAAAGCGCATCACGCGCGACGAGATCTACATCAGCGATGAAGCGTTTTTTACCGGCACTGCCGCCGAGGTCACACCGATCCGCGAGCTCGACAGAATCGAGATCGGCGCCGGCTCGCGTGGCCCCATCACCGAAAAAATCCAGTCGGCTTTTTTTGACATCGTCAACGGCCGCAACCCGAAATACGCCGACTGGCTGACCCCGGTATGAAATCTCTGACTGCCGCAAAACCGCCGGTCGACAAACTGCCCGTCGAGCTGCTGGCCAAGGACCTGCAAGGCCCCGGGGTGACGTTTTGCCCGAACCCGAAGATGGCGCTGTGGAGCAACCACCCGCGTGTGTATATCGATGTCGTGACCACCGGTGAAGGGCGCTGCGCGTATTGCGGCACTGTCTACCGGCTCAAGGCCGGCGAACACTTCCACAGCCACTGACGATGCAGCCCGCGGCGTCGCCGCCAGTCGGGCCCGGCCTGCGCGCGCCGAATGCCGCACCAGCGCCGCATCGACGCCCTCAACTCTGCAGCTTGCCGGCAAACACCACCGGCCCGGTGGGCACACCCGTGGGTGACCCGCCGGGGGGCTCGACGCTGACCGCCAGCGCGTCGGTGCCGCCCGACAGCAGCGTTGGCGGCAGGCGCCCTGGCGCGAGCACGGTCACGCCGCTCGCCGAGATCAGCCCCAACGACCGCGGGTTGCCTTGCGGCGGCACGCTCCACAACTCGAGCACGCGGTCGCCGGCCATCGCAACCGGCGCGAGCGGGCGCGTGACAAGCGCGCGGCCGTCACCACTGACGCTGGCCACAAAATGGCCCGGCCCGCCCACGGCGCCGGCACCCGTGGCCTGGAGCACGATGACCACCGGCGCCGACACCGGCGGCGGCACCGACAGCAACACCGCCAGCGACAGCGCCGCGCCGGTGGCTAACGCCGAAACTCCGCGCCACAACGCAAGGCCCTGCCACCAGCCGCGCCAGCCAGTCGGCAACGCTGGCGTCGACACCGACACCGATGCCGGCGCCGCAGACGCCGGCCACAGCCGCCGCTCGATCTTCTGCCAGACCCGCGCCGGCGGCACGACTGGCGTGACCACTGCGGTCATCGGCATCAAACGCGACTGCCAGGCGCCGACGGCATCGCGCAGGGCCGGGTGCGCCGGCAGCAGGGCGCTGAAGCGCCGGCGCGCCGCGCCGCGCAGCGTGCCGGCAACATAAGCAGCGGCCAGCGCATCGGCCAAGGCGGGGCGGGAATAGTCCATCGTCTCAGCCTCGCGCCGCGCTGTCGCGCAGGGCGCTGCGCTCCAGGCAGTCTTTGAGTGTCATCAACGCCCGCCTGACCCAGCTCTTGACGGTGCCCAGCGGCTCGCGCAAACGGTCGGCAACCTCGGCGTGCGAGAGGCCATCAAAAAAAGCCAGCGCGACACTTTGCCGTTGCGCTGCGCTCAAGCCCTGCATGCAGCGGCCGAGTTCGCGGGCATGGCTGGCGCGGTCGAGCAACTCCAGCGGTCCGGGCCCACCGTCGGCCGCCGCTTCCGCCGCATCGGGCCGCTCGTCGTCGTCGTCGCGGGTCGTGCTTTCGGTGCGCACCTGGGTCTGCTGGCGCCGCAGGCTGTCGATCGCGCGGTTGCGCGCAATACTCGTCAACCAGGTCATCGGCTGGCTGCGCGCGGCGTCAAAGTTGCCGGCCGACTTCCAGACCGCCACGTAGACCTCTTGAAGCAAGTCTTCGGCGGCAGCGCGGTCGCGCTGGATGCGCAGCAGCACCGCAAACAGATGTGCACTCGTGGCGTCGTAGAGGTCGGCGAAGGCGCGCCGGTCGCCCAACGCGGCGCGCGAGAGCAACGCCGAGAGCTCGACGCTACGCTGCGGCCAATCGGCTGGCTCGGTTTTCAGCGGCCGGTTCATGGGGCCATTTTGACTCGTCATCGTTTTGCGTCCCTACAATCGTCGTTATCCCACGGGCTTGCTCGTCGGCCCGGACTGACCCGTCCGCCGTGCAGCGCACCTCGCTGGCCTGGCGAGACTCGCGCCAAGCGCCTGGTTTGTGTACGCAGCGGGCAGCCCATGGATGCACAGGAAAACGCGCAACAAGTCTCACGATGGCTGCCCCCAAACCCCCCAGCGCGGCCTTGATGGCCTCGCCCGACGATACCGAAGCGCAGTTCTACGAAGCCTTGCAGCAAGGCCATCTCGATGCCCTGATGGCCGTCTGGGCCGATGACGACGAGATCGTCTGCGTCCACCCCGGCGGAGCGCGGGTGGTCGGCCCGGCGGCAATCCGTGCCAGCTTCGAGGCGATCTTCAGCAACGGCGCGATTCCGGTCACGCCACAGCAGGTGCACCGGCTGCACACGATCAGCGCGGCGGTGCATCACCTGGTCGAGCAGGTCACGGTGCAGACCAACGAAGGCCAGCGCTCGGCCTGGGTGTTGGCGACCAACGTCTACCTGAAAACCGAACGCGGCTGGCGCCTCGTCGTGCACCACGCCAGCCCGGGCAGCATCGGCGAGCCGCCCCCGACGGCGGGCGACATCCCGTCGACTCTGCATTGACCGGCGCCGGCTTGATGACGGCGGACTACCGCGCGCCGGCCTGGTTGCCGGGCGGGCATCTGCAGACGATCTGGCCGGCGCTGTATTCGCGCGCCCACCGCGGGCCGGTCGAGCCGCGATTGCGGCGCGAGCGCTGGGACACCCCTGACGGCGATTTCATCGATGTCGACTTCGGCGACGAGACTGACCCGCGAGCAACCGCTGCCGCCGGTGCGCGGGATGCCAGCGCCACAGCGGTCGCGCCGATGCTGGTCATGTTCCACGGCCTCGAAGGCTCGTCCGCCAGCCCCTACGCGCGGGCATTCGCCGATGTCGCCAGGCGCCACGGCCTGGCGTTTGCGGTGCCCCACTTTCGCGGCTGCTCGGGCGAGCTCAACCGCGGCCCGCGCGCTTACCACTCTGGCGACTTCGAAGAGATCGGTTGGATTCTGCAGCGACTGCGCGCGCGCCGGTCGCGGCCGCTGCTGGCGGTCGGCATTTCGCTGGGCGGCAACGCCTTGTTGCGCTGGGCCGAAGAGGCCGGCGCGTCGGCGGCAGCCACTGCGCGTGCAGTCGCCGCGATGTCGTCACCGATCGATTTGACGGCCGGCGGGCATGCCATCGGCAGCGGCTTGAACCGGCTCCTCTACACGCCCTGGTTCCTGCGCACGATGAAACCCAAGGCGCTGGCCAAACTCGCGCAACATCCGCGGCTGTTTGACCGCGAACGGCTGCTCGCCGCGCGCACGCTGTACGCGTTTGACGATGTCTTTACGGCGCCGCTGCACGGCTTTGCCGGCACCACGGACTATTGGCTGCGGGCGTCGGCCAAGCCCCATTTGGCGCAGATCCGCATCCCGACGCTGGTGCTCAACGCGCGCAACGACCCCTTCCTGCCCGCCGCGTGCCTGCCTGGCGCGCAGGACGTCGGCCGCCATGTGACGCTCTGGCAGCCGGCGCACGGCGGCCATGTCGGCTTCCCGCAGGGCACGCCGCCAGGGCATGTGCTGGGCATGCCCGAACGTGTTTACGCCTGGCTGGCGCAGCACTGAAGCCAACGACGCTGTACGCTGCGCGACATGGATGACATCGTCATTGCGGCCCTGGTCAAATGGCCCAACGTGCCGCACTGTTACGGCTGGCTGGCGCTCGACGCCCGCGGCGACTGGTACATGCGCGACGACCGCATCCAGGCCGCGGGGCCGTTCCCGCAGGTCAAGGGCAGCGTCATCCGGCATGAAAAGCTGCTCGGCTTCATCCAGCGCAACTACGCGATCGACGACCAGGGCGCTGCGTTTTTCCAGAACGGGCCGCAGCGGGTTTATGTCGAGCTCGAAGCGGCACCGCAGGTCTGGCGTTTGCAGGCCGCCGCCGGTGCCCCGCAGGGCATTGCGATCCACGCCCACACCGGCGCGCCGGCATCAGCACGCACGAGCTGGCTCGACGAACAGGGGCGCCTGTTCATCGACTGCGATATCGGCTTTGGCATCGTGCACACGCTGGACATGCTGGTCGCCGCCGATGCTGTCGAGGCCGGTATCTGGCAGCCGCAGGCGGCCAGCTTTGCCGAGCTGCCGCGGCGGTTTGGGTACGTGTTGCGCCCCAGCGCGAGACCGCAGGCGCGGTAACCCGCAGCCCCAATGAAAACGCCGCCCGCAGGCGGCGTCGACCAGCACAAAGGCACCTTACTTCGGCGCGCTTGCGGCAGCCGCCGCGGTCGCCACTACAGGCGCCTTGGGCTCGGCAAAACTGGCGCCGCTCTTGTTGGCCATGTAGACCACCGCGCGCGCGATCTCGAAGTCGGAAAAATCACCGCCGCCCTGCGCACCCATCGCGCCCTTGCCCTTGAGTGACGACATCAGCAGCGCTTCGACGCCGGTCTTCACGCGCGGCGCCCAGGCGGCGGCGTCACCCGACTTCGGCGCGCCGGCAACCCCCGCGGTGTGGCAGGCAGTGCACTGAGCGGCGTAAACCTGCTCGCCGGTCTTCAGGGTCGTGATATCGGAGGCGTCGCGCAGCTCGACCAACGCCACCGGCGCGATGCGCTTGGCCACGGCTTCGGCTTCGAGCGCCTGGGTGCCGGCGGCCGGCTGGTCACCCAGCGCGACAAAATTGACGAGCAGGATGATGATGATCACCGGCAGCACAAACGCCGCGAGCACCGTCCAGATCAATTGTTTGGGGGTCTTGATCGGCCCCTCGTGCGCGTCGACGTCGGCGTGATCGGTGGTCTGGTCGCGGTGCTGTTCTTGGTCGGGCGAAGCGCTCATGAGTCCCTCGGTTCGGGTGGCCCGCAGGCCCTGGATGCAACGATGGTGCAGCCCGCAAGTATAAGGTTCGGGCTCGGCCCGGCCGGGCAACAGGGCTCCCCGGGCGCTAGAATCGTGGTGCTTCGCGACCGTGGTGAAGTGGATATCATGCGGCCCTCCGAAGGCCACGTCGCAGGTTCGATTCCTGCCGGTCGCACCAAATCCGCAGCCACGCTGCAGCGCTGGCCTCCCCCCTCGGAAATGGGGACGCGCGCCGACCGCCTTGCCGCTAACATTTGGCAGCATCCCGCCACCGCCGATGGCGCATCGATGTGGTCAAGGCAGCTCCGGGAGGAGACCGCGGTGAATATCGAGAAGAATCAGCTCCAATCTTTTGCTCGCGCAGCGAGCGGCGCTGTCATTGGCGCTGCGCTGTGTTTTGCGCCGGTCGCGCTGGTACCGGCGCAAGCGCAGAGTCAACCCGCTGCCGCCGGCGCCGCCGAGCCGCGACCATTGATCGACCCGAGCAAGCTCAAACTGCCGGTGCCGCGCACCGTGCAGGCCGCAACCTCGCTGCTCGGTCTGGGGCGGCCGCGGCTGGCACTGGTCATCGGCAACCCGACGATCGACCGCAAGACTCTTCTACCGGCCGCCGCGCGTGACGCGCAAGCGGTCGCCGCGGCGCTGCGCTCGGGCGGCTTTGTCGTGATGGTGCGCGAAGACCTCTCGGCCACCGAGCTGCGCGCCAACCTCAACGAATTTCGCCAGCGTCTGGAGCCGGAGTCGATCGCGCTGATCTATTTTGTCGGCGTCGGCAACCAGATCGACGGCAAGAATATCGTGCTCGGCCGCAGTGCGCAGATCGACCCGGTGGCCAGCGGGCCAGCCCGCGCCGATGCCTGGATCAAGGGCGGCGTGCCGGTCGCCGAGCTGGTGAATGCGCTCGAAGGGCCACTGACGAGCCCGCGCCTGTTGATGATCGACGCTGCCGTCGATGCGCCGCAGCTCGGCCGCCCGACGCAGCCCGGCCTGATCGAGCAGACCGTGCCGCCGGGTCTGATGGCGATTTTCTCGGCGTCGCCAGGCGGTGTCGTCGAACCGACACCGGCACCCACGGCGCTGCCGAGCCCGCCACCCGGCGATGCGCTGGCGATCGCCGCCAGCCGCTTCGGCCGCGAGTTGGTGCGCGCGCTGATGACGCCGGGCTTGAACGCGCCCGATGTGCTGCGCCTGACAAGGCGTGGCGTCAGCGAGCAGTCGGGCAACAAGCAAGTGCCCTGGATCGTCGGTGATACCGACGGCAACGAAGAGTTGGCCGAAGCCAAGCTGCTCGACGCGCTCTTGCCCAGCTCGCCGCAGGACCTGGTCAAGGATGTTGCCAAGCAGGCCGCGCAAGAGTCTTTGCAGGCGCGCCGCGCTGCAAACGCGGCGAGCCCGGGCAATACCGGCGGCCCGGGCGACCGGTTGCCCGAAACTCCAAGCTCTTCGGCACCCGCACGCGCGGCCAACGCCGCGATGGACGTGGCCACTGCCGCGGCGACCACCGTGGCGACCGCGGCCGTCGCCGCCAAGGCGGCCGAAGCGGCTGCCACGCTGGCCGCGGTGTCGACGGCGACGCAGGTCGCTGCCGGCGCGGCACAGGCGGTGGGCAATGTCGCCGCGCGCGCCACGCCGCTCGCGGCCGCCCGGCCAACGGCTGCGGCGCCCGCGCCTGCACCCGCGGCAGTCGTACCAACCGCCCCGCTGCCGGCCGAACCCGTCGTCGCGCGCGCCAGCCCAGCCGCTGCGCAGCGTCCGTCGGCGCCGCTGTTCGACATCCCCGCCGACCCGCGCACTAGAGCCCAATCGCAGGGCGAGCGCCCGGTCTTTGCGCCCAAGGTCAACGAATTTGGCTATGCCCAGGGCGACACCTTCACCTACCGCGTCCTCGACGGCTGGAAGGGCCAGGTCGCGGGTTCCTTTGTGCAGGCCATCGACGAAGTTCTGCAAGACGGCATGCTCAACGCCAACGGCAATCAGTTGCAGCTCGACCCGCAAGGCCGCACGGTGAGCCGCATCACACCCAACGGGCGGCAGGAGTTCCAGCCCTTCGAAGACCATTGGTGGAACAACCCCAAACGCGGCGAGAGCCGGGACGTCAATTTCCGCGAGTTCTACAACCGCCCCGACCGCAAGGGTGAAATCGAGTGGAAGGGCGACATGAGTGTCGGCCGGCCGCGGTCGATCGAGCTGCCCGCAGGCAAGTTCGATGTCGTGCCGATCCACGGCGACGGCTGGTACCACGAAGTCAGCAGCGCCGGCAAAGGCAGCGGACGCTGGAACCGCACGGTCTGGTATTCACCCAAGCTCGGGCACCCGGTGGCGATCGATATCGAGACCACCAACTGGGCCGGCAAGCTCGACCGCCGCGAAAGGATCGAACTGGTGCACGCGCAGAAGGCCAAGCCTTGATGGGGCCGGCGCACTGGCGCGCAGCGCTGGTGCTCGGCCGGGATGCAGCCCTCTTGGTGACCATCGCGGCGATGCTGGTCGCCTGTGCGTCGGCACCGACACCGCGGTCAGCCGCCAACGACGCGGCGACTGCCGCATCGGCCGCCGATCGTGACGGCCCGCCGGCGGTGGTGCCGGCCGACCTCGCGCGCACGGCGGACGCCCTACCACGCATCGAGCCGATCCGTGTCGGTGGGCCGAACAAGCCGTACGCAGCGTTCGGGCAAGCGATCGTGCCGATGACCACCGACAGCGCGCTGGCCGAACGCGGTGGTGCCTCGTGGTATGGCCGCAAATACCATGGCCGCGCGACGTCCAGCGGCGAGGTCTACGACATGTTCGCGATGACCGCCGCGCACCGCACGATGCCGATCCCGAGTTTTGCGCGCGTGCGCAACCCGGCCAACGGGCGCGAGATCGTGGTCCGCATCAACGACCGCGGCCCTTTTGTCGACGGCCGCGTGATCGACCTGTCGTATGTCGCCGCGCTCAAGCTCGGTGTCCTCGCCGGCGTGACGCCGGTCGAGGTGCAGCGCATCACCCACGCCGAGATTCGGGCGCGCCAGCTGCTGCCCTGACGCTTGCCTGACGATTCGCGCCGTCGCTGTCGCTGTCGGCAAACCTCAAGCCCTGCGAAGATAGCGTGATGGCGGCACGCATCTTCATCAGCTACCGCAGCGCGGACGGTGCCGACAAGGCGACCGCACTGGCGCGCGACCTGGGCCGGGTTTTTGGCCATGAGGCGGTCTTTCTCGACAAGGACGATCTTGCCGGCGGCTCGGCCTGGCGCGCCGAGATCGGCCACACGCTGCAACAGCGGCCGGTGCTGCTGCTGTTGATGACACCGCAGCTTCTGGGCGCCGTCGGCGCCGACGGCCGGCGCCGCATCGACGACCCGGCCGATCCGGTGCGGCGCGAATTTGAAGCCGCGCTCGAAGCCGGCGCGCAAGTCATCCCGGTGCTTTGTGACGGCATGACCGCGGCGCCAGAATCGCTGCCCGCCCCCTTTGACCAGATCGGCGAACTCACCTGGCGCAAGCTGCGCGCCTACGACTGGGCGCATGACGTGCAGCGGCTCGTCGCCGACCTCGTCGCGCATGGCGTGCCGGCGATGGCGCCGCCGCTACCGGGCGCGATGGTGCAGGCCGGTTCGCCGGCGGCAAAGCCGCGCCGCGCCGCGCTCATCGGCGGCGCTGCGGTGCTCGGCGCCGCGGCACTCGTGGGCTGGTGGCTGCTGCTTCCGACCGCACCGCCGGCGGTGCTGGCACTGCCGGCGCAGACCCAAACGCCATTGGGCGCCGCATCGAGCCCGGCGCAGGCGGCGACGGTCGCGGCGCCGGCCACGGCGACTGCCCCATCGAGCGGGCCCGCCAGCAGCGCTGCAAGCCCTGTTGCCGGCACGGCCACCAGCGCGCCCACCGCGGCCGCAGCCAACAAACCCAGCACCGCCCAGCTAACGTCCGACCTCAGCGGCCGCTGGGCGGCCCGGCTGTGGCAGGGTGAGCGTGTCGCCCTGGTCATCAAACAAGCCGGCGACAAGGTCAGCCTGGCCAGCGAACCGGTGCCAATCGGCGACCGCGCCGACTGGGCCGAGTACCGCCAGTTCTGGCGCGAACAAACCGGCAGCGAACTCAAGGCGGTGATGTACCGTGGCCAGGGTCAGGTCCACGCCGACCCCGGCACCGCGCGCAACATCGACATCGCGCTGCAAGTCCTGCCCAGCCCCGGTGGCGCTGAGCCGATCGACGGCGGCAACCTCAGCGCCACGCTGTCGGCCGACGGCCTGCGCTTGAGCGGCAAGATCTGGAAAAACGGTGCCCAGGCGGAACAGCCCGCCACTTTGACCCGCTTGCCGGTTCAGAATCCGCCGCGATGAAACCGCATGCCTTCATCGCGATGCCCTTTGGCATCAAGGCCGATGCCGACGGCCACCCGGTCAATTTCGACCGCGTCTGCGACGAGCTGCTCAAACCCGCGCTCGAAGACGCCGGCTGCGAGGTCTTTCGTGCCGACGACGAAGAGCGCGCCGGCGACATCCGATCCGACATGTTCCAGGAGCTGCTCGTCGCCGACCTGGTGCTTGCCGACCTGACAGTGGACAACCCGAACGTCTGGTACGAACTCGGCGTGCGCCACGCGCTGCGTTCACGCGGCGTCGTACTCGCGATGGGCCCGCGCAGCAGCAAGGTCTTTGATGTCGGCTCCGACCGCAAATTCAGGTACCGGCTCAAGGATGGCGCGCCCGACCCGGCAACACTCGCCGAAGACCGCGCGGCGCTGGCCGCGATGGCGCGCGTCACGCTCGACGCCTCGGCCAAGCGCAAGCTGAGCCCGGTCTACACCTTGCTGCCGCACCTGAAGGAGCCGGAGTGGCGCAGCCTGCTGATCGACGGCGACAACGAGTTTGGTGACGACTACGCACGTTGGCGCAGCCGGCTCGAAGTCGCAGTGCGCAAAAACCGCGCCGGCGATATCCTGGTGCTCGCCGACGAAACGCCGACCCGCGCGCTTTGGCTCGAAGCCAAATGTGAGGCCGGCCGCGCGTTGCAAAGCCTCAAGCAGTACCGCTTTGCGCTTGAGCAGTTCGACGCCGCGCTGGCCGTCGAGCCCGAACATCGCGACGCACTGCAGCGGCGCGTGGTCTGCCTCGGTCGCAGCGGCCAGCCCGAAGAAGCCGCCGAGGCGGCGCGCCAATTGGTGCTCGACCATCCCACCGACGCGGCGGTCTGGGCGCTCAGTGGCCGTGTCGAGAAGGACCGCTGGATCGGCCGCTGGCGGGCATCCGGATACACCACCGATCACGCAAGCGATCGCGTACCGGATCACGGACCCGATCACACAATTGATCGCACGGCCGATCGCACCACCGATCGCACCACCGATCACGGTGCAGCCGCGATGTTCGCCGCGGCCAAGCTCGAACTCGCCGCGCTGGGCAACGCACTGCTGCCGTATCGGCAGGCTTTCATCGCCGACCCTTCGAACCACCACGCCGGTATCAACGCGCTGACGCTGACGATGCTCAAGCAGCATCTGGGCGGCGCGGTCGACGCCGACGATCTGCAGCGCCTGGCCGGTGGCGTGCAATGGGCGGCACTCGCCGCGCAGCAGCGCAGCCCGCGGGACTCGCTTGACTATTGGGCCCACGCCAGTTGGGCCGAGGCCTGCCTGCTGCTGCGCGGCGGTGAAGTAGCGGTGACCGCGATGCGCGCCGCCGCCGCGCTGGCCGACCGCGACTGGTTCGCGCTCGACTCGACCTTGCAGGGCCTGCACCTGCTGCGCGATCTGCAATTCAGGCCGGCCGACACCGCCGCCGTGGCCGCCGTCATCGCCGCCGAAATCGAGCGCAGTGCGCCGCCGCGCCAGCCGCGCCAGGTGCTGCTTTTCGCCGGGCATATGGTCGATGCGCCCGACCGCCCGACGCCGCGCTTTCCGCCATCCAAAGTGGCGGCAGCAGCGGCGCAGATCGACGCCGCGCTCGACGCCTTCGGCGCCGCGCCGGGTGACTTGGGCCTGACCCAGGGTGCCGCTGGCGCTGACCTGCTTTTTGCCGAAGCCTGCGCACGCCGCGGCATCGACGTGCAATTGATGTTGCCCCTGCCCGAGCCCGACTTCGTGGCGCGCTCGATCATGCGATCGAGCGACAGCGCGATGTGGCGCGACCGTTTTTACAAGCTGCTCGGTGCGCTGCCAATCAAGCCGCGTGTGATGCCCGTCGAACTCGGCGCGCTGCCACGTGGCCAGACGAGCCCCTTCGAGCGCTGCAATCTGTGGCTGCTGCACACCGCGCTGTCTTTCGGCCCCGAGAAGTTGCGTTTTTCATGCCTCTGGGACGGCGCCGGCAGCGACGGCCCTGGCGGCACGCGGCACAGCTACGAAGAAGCCCAGCGCCGCAGTGGGCGCGCGGTGTGGATCGATTCGCGCACGCTGCAAGCCTGAGCCTCAGCCGCCGCAGCGGCGGCCGAAGCGACCGCAAGATCAGGTGCCCGCAGTCCAATCGGTGATCGCCTGGCCGAAACGCTGCGCCTCGGCCGGCGCGCTGGTTTCAAACGCGGCGCGCAGTGCGGCGAGGCCGGCGACCATCGACTGCGTGCTTTCATCGTCACCGAGTTCGCTGGCACGGCGGTGGCTGCGTGCGGCCGCGGCCGTCTCGCCGAGCAGCAACTGGCACAAAGCGAGGTCAGCCCAGGCCCAGCGGTCGGTGCGCCGCTCGCCCTGCAGCTGGCGCTGGATCGCGCCGATCGCACGCTGCAGCGCCGGCGCCTGGTCGGCCACCGCGCGCTCGCCTTGCAGCAGCGGCAGCGTGATCGCGTTGACCAGGCTGTAGCTGCTGTTCAGGTCGAGGCGGTCGGACTCCTCGATCTCGCGCCCACGCTCGAAGCTGGCCTGCGCGGCAGCGCCGCGGCCGGCACGGCGCTGGTTGCCACCGAGCATGCCGAGCAAGTCGGCAAGCTCAGCAGCGAGCAGGCGTTCGCTGCTGCTGGCGCGGCCGCTGCCGGCAAGCAGCGTCGCCTGCAAGGGTGATGCCTCGACCGCCGCCACGGCGTCGGCGAGGGCTGTGATCGCGGCTTCGACATCGCCGTCTTCACGTGCGTCCTTGGCTTCTTCCTTGCGCACCTTGATGCGCGCGATGAGGCCGTCAAAGTCGGCCGGTGCCAGCGGCACCGCCAGGCCGCGCACGGCCCGGCGCTGCGTGGCGACATCGTCGAGCAGGTCGGCACGTTGCTCGCGGCGCGCCCAGCGCCGGGTCTGCGAAGCGAGCAGTTCGAACTGCGCCAGGCGTTGGCTGTCGGCACCGATCTCGGCCGCCGTCCAGCGCCTGGTCAGATACAGCCAGGCGGCCAGGCGGCGCTCGGCGGCGGCCGCGCTGGCTTCATCGGCGAGCTCGCGGTTGACCTCGTGGAAAAGCACCGGCGACAGGCCTGTGCTCTGCTGATCGTCGCTGTCCAGGATATTGGCGCCGCGCAGCAGTTCATCGACCAGCGGCGGTGCTGCCGGCTGCGCCCGGCGGTCGATGGCCTGGCCCACCGCGCGAAAGACAAACCCGACCTCGCCGCTGCGGTGGGCCGCCAGGCTGGCTTCAAAGCGGCCGATCATCTCGGCAAAACCGCTGCTGTCGCCGGCCTTGCAGCGGTAGGCCACCGGCTTGAACAGGCGCAACATCTGGCGCACATGCGGTGCGACGTTAGCCGTGTCGCCGGCGTGGGCGTGCACGTCGGCATCCGCGTGGGCATCCGCGGCGTCGATGATGTGCACCGCACCCAGCGGGTTGGTCGCCAGGCGCACGCCGGCTTCGAACATCACGTTGGCGCGCAGTTCGGTCCAGTCGACGATGCACAGGTCGGTCAGGCGGATCGCCTCGAACAAGGTCTGCGAGACCAGCCGCGGGGTGGCAACGTCGAGCAGGCGCGCCAGGCGCGGGTGCACGTCGGTGTCGGCGCCGGTTTTCAGCGCATGCTGCTTCAGCCTGGCTGGCAGCTGCACTGACAGATGCTGGCGCCACTGCTTCTGGCTGTAGGCCGCCGAAAACGGGCACAGCACCAACGTGCGTTCGGTGTAGCGCACGGGTTTGTAGGCGCTGGACACGACGCCGATCTGACGCACCGCGTCGAAAGCCGGCAGGTCCAGGTAATGGGGCAGCTCGGCGAGCTCGCGCAGACCGTGGCGCAGCTTGGCGCCGAGCAGGTCCCAGGGTTGTTGGCCCTGGCCTTCTTTGGTCTGCGCCGCCGAATGTGCCGACAGGTTGAGCGATTGCAGGTTGAAAGGCACCAGCAGTTCACCGCCGACGACATAGTCACCGCCGACACTGGCCAGTGTGACGCCGCGCCTGGCGACCGCGCGCACGCCGAGCAAGAAGGCCACGCCGGGGTCGAAGCCGGTGAGGTCGAAGACCGCCACATCGGCGCGGCACAGGGCCTTGATCGCTGCGGCCAGCGCGGCCTGACTGGCAAACGCCTGCTCCAGACCAAGCCGGTGCAAGCTGAAGCCGCCATGTTCGGCGTCGGTACTCAGCGCCGGCTGGCGGCGTGTTGCGCGCAATCGGTTGGCCGCGGCGACGATCTGCGGGCTGTGATAGTCCCAGGCCAGCTGGAGGTGGTTGGCCAATGCGCCGGCTTGTGCGCTTTCGCTGTCGCTTTCAACGGCAGCGGCCTCGATGACCAGCGCATGGATCGCGCCGGCATCGTCGAAGACGGTGGTGTCAAAACCACCACCGCCACCGGCGTCGCCAATCATGGCTGACGCGGCGGCGGCTGCGGCGCCGGTGCGCCATGGCGCGAGCAGCGGCAGTTCGCTGAGGTTGCCCCTGCGCTGGTCCGGCGCATGGGCTTCCGGGCGCACCGCATCGGCCTTGAAGCGCTGCCTGATCCAGTCTTCGGCCTGGCCGCGCAACTGCTGCAGCGACATTCGCTCGTCACGCGCGGCGGCCTGCTGCAAGACGCCGAGCAGCGCGCCGGTGAACATCGTGTGCAGTTCGGCACTCGGCGCGCGTGCAACTTCGCTCGATGCCGCCGCACAGAGCAGCGCCGTGCCGGCGCCGGCAATGTCCTCGCGCGCCTCGGCGTCGGTATCGGCGACGAGGCGCTGCGTCACCGCGTCGACACTCATCATCTCCTTGGCGGCAGCGCCGGAAAAACAGGCGTCGACGATGAAGTAGCGGCGCGACTGGCGGGCCACATTGCGCAGGGTGCGCTGCAGCGCGCGAAAGCCCATCGAAAATTGCGCGTCGTCGGGCTTGAGGCTCTTCAGCGCCAGGTAGTAGGCCTTGTCGTCGGGGCCTAGAAAACCATGGCCGATGTAATAAACAACGATGTCCAGTGCGGCAGCACCGAGGGCCCCAACGACACCACTCGCGGCGGCCGCGTTGGACAGAAAGGCGGCAATCCGTTCGCTCTGTGCCGGCGGGTGGCCGGCATCGTCGAAGAGCCAGAGCAGTTGTTCCGCCGCCAGGCCATAGCCGGCAGGCGAGGTGAAATAGTCCCTCACAGCGAGCGCCGAAGCCAGGAACCGCGGGTTGTCCAACGCCGGTTGCTGCGGGTATTGCGATGCGCCCAGGATCACGACGCGGGTCGACGCCGCGTTGGGCAAACGGGATGCGGCGGTCGCAGCGATCGTGTTCACCGTACGTTCATATCAGGTTCACATCGCGTTCAGATCACTTCCTCAGCGTGCTCACAGCGCGCTCAGACCATCTTGGCCAGAGACTCCGCCACCTTGGCCATGTCCGAAGACGCACCGTCGACTTCGATCACGGTATCGCCCTTCCTGATGCGGATGCGGCCGGGCCGTTCGCGGGCGATGAAAGCGCCAATGCCCTTCGCGATCTGCGTGGCCACCGCGATCACTGCCGGCGTACCCAGCACCAGGATCAAGGTCGCACCCAGGTCCATCGTTTCGCCATCGCCGCGCCGCACTTCGGCGCTTAAGCCCGGCGCAGCATCGAGCAGCGCCTCGCGCAGCAGCGCCGCTTTTTCGCCGGCCTCGGCCGGGCCAAGGTCGTCGAACTGGATCGAGATTTCTTGCGTCGCGGGTGCGGGTACGGGTTCGGGCATGGGGGCCTCGCTGGGGTCGAAACTGAAATCGTGGCACAGCAGGCCAGCCCTGTCCACGCAGGCGAGGCACAAAAATGCTGATGCGCCAGCGGCGTGTCGGCGCTAGAGTCCGGCCCTTCTTCAGCCTGAAGTGACCGCGCCATGGAACCGCTCAAGGAATCCGACTATGTCGTGCCCGCCGAGATCGCCGGCCACCCGGCCTGGTTTCGGCTCGAGGGCCAGCGCACCTACTACTCGTCGAACGCGGCGAAATACCAGACCCACTACCGGCGCATCAAGATCGCGTTGATCACCTTGGCGGCGGTGATCCCGGTACTGGTCTTCATCCCCGGCGACCCGTCGCGCTTCGTGGTCGCCGCCGCCGGCGTGGCGATCGCGGTGCTCGAGGGCTGGTTGCTGCTCAACCAGTACGGCCCCTTGTGGGTGAAATACCGCACCACCGCCGAGAGCCTGAAGCGCGAACGCTGGCTGCTGCTCTCGGGTGCGGGCGACTACAAGGGCTTGGCCGTCGAGGCCCGCATGGGCCTGCTTGCCGAACGTGTTGAGGCGCTGCTCGCCGAAGAGCAGCAGGCCTGGACCGAAGCGCAGAAAAAAGCGCTCGAAGAATTGGCCAAGACCAAGGAGTGGGTGCAAAAGCAGGCGGCTGAAGCGAAGTCTGGCGCGGCGGACACCACCACCGGTGCCGCAGGCGCGGCAGCCAGCGCTGCGGCCGGTGCCGCGGGTGCCGTGGGTGCGGGTGCGGCATCCGCCGACGCGCCGGCCGATGAGGCCACCGCCGATGCGCCGGTGGACGCCCCGGTGGGTCACCCGGTGGACAGCGCCGACCCTGCCGCCGTCCCGGCCGCCGACCCCGCCGCCGTCCCCGCAACCGACCCCGCAAACACTCCCGCCGCCGATCAGCGCCCGCCGGTCACGTCAACCACGGTGCCGGTGCAGTAACTCGCTTCGTCGGACAACAGCCAGACGATCGCCGCGGCGACTTCGGCCGCCGTGCCGGCGCGTTGCATCGGCGCCTGGGGCCCGAGCCGCGCAGCCCGGTCGGGTTCGCCGCCGCTGGCGTGGATCTCGGTTTCGATGATGCCCGGGCGCACCGCGTTGACACGCACGCCCTCGGCCGCAACCTCGCGCGCAAGACCCAGCGTGAAGGTATCGATCGCGCCCTTGCTCGCCGCGTAGTCCACGTACTGCCCGGGCGCACCGAGCGTGGCCGCCGCCGACGACAGGTTCACGATCGCGCCGCCAGCGCCGCCATGGCGCGTGCTCATGCGGCGCAAAGCCTCGCGCGCGCAGACGATGCTGCCGACGATATTGATCTGCATCATGCGGGTCAGCCGCTCGGCGCTCATCTGGTCGATACGCTGCGCAACATCGACGATGCCGGCGTTGTTGACCAGGCCACGCAACGGCCCGAGTTCGCGGTCGACCGCGTTGAACATCGCGACCACCTCGGCTTCGACGCCGACATCGGCACGCACCGCAAACGCCCTGCGCCCGGCGCTGCGCACGCCCGCGACCACCGCTTCAGCAGCGGCCTCGTCGCGGGTGAAATTCACCGCCACGTCGTAACCACGCTGCGCGGCAAGCAAGGCGGTTGCGGCGCCGATGCCACGGCTGCCACCGGTGATCAAGACGACTGGGTTCATGCCCCGATGTTAGGCCGGCCGGCGGTCGGCTAGAGTCAGCGCTGATCCCTGGAGAACCCGCATGCAACGCCGCCACTTTGTCATCGCCGCACCGACCGCGTTTACCGCCCTTGCCGGGGCACCGGCCTGGGTGCGCGCGCAGTCGCTCGAGAAGCCAAAGACCACGATCGCCGTCGGCGGCAAGAACCTGCTGTACTACCTGCCGCTGACGATCGCCGAGCAGCGTGGTTACTTCAAGGCCGAGGGGCTGGACATCACGATCGTCGACTTCGCCGGCGGTGCGCGCGCCTTGCAGGCCGTCGTCGGTGGCAGCGCCGATGTCGTCTCCGGCGCCTTCGAGCACACCATCAACATGCAGTTCAAGGGCCAGCCGATGCGCGCCTTCG
>JANOKR010000401.1:0-9000 GCA_031419315.1 Betaproteobacteria bacterium | reverse complement strand
CCGGTGGACGAGATGTCGCTGCGGTAGACAAACGGGAACCAGCCCAGGTAGATGCTGAAGAAGAGGATGAAGATGATGCCGGTGAAGAAGGTCGGCAGCGAAAAACCGATGAAGGCGATGGTGCTGGCGATGCGGTCGAACCACGAGTAGGGTTTCACGGCAGCCAGCACGCCCACCGGCACGGCCACCAGGATCGCCAGCAACTGCGACAGGCCGATGACCACGATGGTGGTGGGCAGGCGCTGCAGGATCAGCTGGTCGACATTGACGCGGCTCTGGAAGCTGAAGCCCCAGTCGCCCCGGAGCATGCTCGTGAGCCAATGCAGATAGCGCTGCCACACCGGGTCGTCCAGGCCGAACTGCTTGCGCAGCATCGCACGCACCTCGGCCGGCACGTTGGGGTTGGTGGCCAGCTCGTCGAAGGGATCGCCGGGCGCCAGCGCAAGCACCGTGAACAACACGATGCTGATACCCAGCAGACTGGGCAGCGCAATCAGCAGACGGCGGACGATGTAGTGGAGCACGTGAGGCCGGTGAGGCTGGAGTCCGCGAGGCGGCGAGCGTGGGTGCGCGGGTGAAGCAAGATCGGACTGCCTTGCGGGCGGCCCGAGATTGCGGCGAGCACCGCAGTCGTCCTCGAGTGAGGCGAGCAGCGCAGGTGCAAGATCGGGCCGTGAAGCAGCAAGACGCCGTGCTTCACGCCTCTCGATACCAGTGGGTAATGAAGGCGGTCAGGCTGTCCCATGCCGAAATCGGCGCCACCATCTTGTTCACCGTCCCAACCGGGCGCGGCCGCGCGAACAGCGGGATGGCATACCCGTCGGCGACCAGCAGATCATTCGTGCGGATGAAGAACGCGGCGCGCTTGACGGGATCCAACTCGACTTGGGCCGCCTTGAAGGCATCGTCATAGTCCTTGTTGCTCCAGCGCAAGTAGTTGCGGCTGGCCCATTTGTTGGCCTTCTGTGCGATCTCCGCGGTGGTCATCTGCTCCATGAAGTATTGCGGGTCGGGCTGCGTCATCGTGGTCGTATACATCTGCATGTCGGCCCAGAACTTCTGGAACGTGTCCGGATTGGCGAAGTCGCTGCCAAAGAAGACCGATGCCACCACGCTCTTCAATTCGACCTCGATTCCGGCCTTGGTGCAGGCGTCCTTGATGACGGCCTGGCATTTCTGGCGCGGGCTGCTGACCGAGGTCTGGTAGACAAACTTGAGCTTGTCGTTGCCCTTGGCGCGGATGCCGTCGGCACCCCTGCGCCAGCCCGCGGCGTCCAGGATCTGGTTGGCCTTTTCCGGGTTGAACTCGAACTTTGGGGCCGTGCTGCGGAAACGCGGCGGGTTGTTCAGGAAGTTGGCGGTGGTGATGGCACCGCGGCCATAAATCGCTTCTGCGATGCCCTTGCGGTCGATCAGCAGGCTCATCGCCTCGCGCACCGCCTTGTCGCTGAAGGCCGGGTGCTTGCTCTTGACGCTGGCTCGCTCGCCATCGATCTCGTTCCATGGGTCGGTTGGGTTGAGCGACACGAACTCGATATCGCTGCCGACATGGAAGTTCATCTTGCCCTTGCCTGCGCCCTCCAACTGCTTGAGGATCACGTCCTCCACCGCCAGGTTCCAGGCTACGTCGTATTCGGCCGTCTGCAGTACCGCGCGTGCGGCACTGGTGGCGTCGCCGCCGCCCTTGACCTCGAGCGTGTCGAAAAAAGGCTGGTTGGCGAAGTGGTAGTCCTTGTGGGCCTCGGCGCGCAGCATGTCGCCAGCCTTGAAGTCGACGATCTTGTAGGGCCCCGTGCCCACCGGCTTGAGGTTGGCCGGGTTGTCGCGCGACTTGGCCCCCATGAAGCCTTCGAACACATGCTTGGGCAGGATCATGCCCGTGCTGCCGACGAGCGGCTCGGCCCAGAACGGCGTGGGTTTGGGAAACTCGATGCGCACCGTGTGCGAGTCGACCTTGACGACCTTGATGTCCCTGTAGGTGCCCACCGTGGTCATTGCGGCAGCGGGGTCGCCGGCGTATTGCCAGGTGAACACCACGTCGTCGGCGGTAAAGTCCTTGCCGTCGTGCCACTTGACGCCGCGCTTGAGCTTCCACGTGACGCTCTTGCCGTCAGCAGCCAGGCCGCCGTTGGCGCGGCTGGGTACCTCGGCGCCGAGGAAAAGGATCAGGTTGCCTTCGGTATCCCAGCCGCCCAGCGGCTCATAGAAAATGCGGCTGGCGTCCGAGTCCTTGGTGCCGGCGGCGTAGTGCGGGTTCAGGTGCACCGGGGCCTGCCAGTAGATGAGCTTGAGCGCGCCGCCGCCGCCGCGCTTGGTGGGTTTGTACGCCGGAATCATCGACGAGGTCTGCGCATTGGCGACGCCATAGTGCATCAGCATCATCGACGCCATCGGCGCCGTCAGCCCCAAGCCCACCATCTGCTGGATAAAACCACGCCGCGGCAGTTTGCCTTCGCGGACATCTTCGACCAGGACCCGGATTTCACGTTCGTTCATAACAGTGCTCCATTCGCGATTCACAGAAGGCAAAGACCCGCAGGCCATGCACAAAACGGGCCGATGCTAGCCGCTGGCGGGCAATCTCCTATCGGGATCGGCCCGCACCACCCCGATCGCCACCGATACTTGCAACCATGCGTGAAAGCACCCCCATCGAACTTGTCGCCCCTGATATCCAAGCCTGGCGGCAGGGCAACGCCGGCATCGACTGGGTGCATGTTTTTGACGCCGCGCAGCCTGGCCCCACCGTGCTGGTGCAGGCGCTGACCCATGGCAACGAGATCTGCGGCGCGATCGCGCTCGACTGGCTGCTGCGCGAACAATTGCGGCCGCAGCGCGGGCGCCTGGTGCTGGCCTTCGCCAACGTCGAGGCTTACCACCGCTTCGACCCCGCCAACCCCGACGCATCACGGTGTGTCGACGAAGACCTGAACCGCGTCTGGGGCGACGATCAACTCTTCGGCGCACGCGACTCGATCGAACTGCGACGCGCGCGCGAACTGCGGCCGATCGTCGACGCCGCCGACCTGGTGCTCGACATCCATTCGATGAGCGAGGCCTGCCCGCCGCTGATGGTCTGTGGCACGGCCGAAAAAAACGCCGCCTATGCACGCGAGCTGGGTGTCCCCGGCGATCTGCTCATCGACACCGGCCACCCGGCCGGGCTGCGTTTGGTCGAGCGTGGTGGCTTGGGCGACCCGGCGAGCCCGAAGCGGGCCTTGCTCATCGAATGTGGCCAGCATTGGGAACGCGCTGCCGCCGATGTCGCGATCGACACGCTGGTGCGTTTTCTGGCGTTGACCGGTGTTGCCGATGCCGCCTGGGCGGCTGCGCGCACCCGCTTGCAGCCGCCACCGCAGCAGCGCCTGGTGCGCGTCACCGAAGCGGTGGTCGCACGTTCGGCGGACTTTCATTTCCTGGTACCGATGCGTGGCATGAGTGTCGTGGCCAAAGCCGGCACGCCGATCGCCCGCGATGGTGACCAGACCTGGCTGGCACCGTTTGACAACACGGTGCTCGTGATGCCCGGCATCAAACACCTGATGCCGGGCAATACGATGGTGCGCCTGGGCCGTTTTCAGTGAGCGCCTGAAGTCGCCAGCTCGGGCGCGCAGCGACCAGCGTGGGGGTCGTCGGCTCAGCCCGGCCGGCCCAAAGCGCGCAGCACCGCCGCGGCGGTTTCATCGGGCCGCTCCATCGGGAACAAGTGGCCGCCGGCGATCCACTCGACGCGGTCGTGCACGAGCCGGCGCGTCGCGGCCATGCCGGCCTGGCGCACTTCATTCGACCGCGTGCCGCCGATAAAACTGACCCCGCAACGCAGCGGGTGGCGCTTGACCAGTGCATCGAGCTGGTGCGGCAGGGTGTTGTAGATGCGCGTTTCGACTTCGGGCCGAAAGCTCAGACGCACCGCAGGCCCACCACCGCGGCGCGTGCCACCTTCGTCGGGCGGGTGTGATGGATCGGGCTCGGTGCCGGTCGCGACGTAGTCGTGCAGCACACGTTGATCCCAGCGTGCAAAGACCGGCTTCGAAGCGAAGTGGCGAAAGGCGTCGGCGGCCGACGGCCAGGTATCGCGCCGCGCCTGTGAAACCCGGCCCGGGCCGTAGCGGCCCATCAGGCCGGTGGCCTTGAGCAGACGTACGCCGGCGGCGCGCCAGCCGCCGACGAGTGGTGCGTCGAGCAGCACCAGGCTGCGCACCAGCTCCGGCCGCCGGCTTGCCGCCGCCAAGCTCACATAACCACCGAGCGAATGGCCGACCAGATGCACCGCGGCGGCCCGGCCGCCGGCGCCGCTGGATTGAATGAAGCGCAGCAGTTCGTCGCGCAGGTGCGGCCAG
The DNA here is from genome assembly GCA_031419315.1 of Betaproteobacteria bacterium. GTDB lineage: Bacteria > Pseudomonadota > Gammaproteobacteria > Burkholderiales > Burkholderiaceae_C > Rubrivivax. Next base: position 4,660 of record JANOKR010000401.1, on the reverse strand, counting down.
TTGCTGGTCACCGGCAGCGCCGGGTCGTGGCCCAGACGATCGATGGCCGCGACCCGCCAGCCGGCATGGCGCCAGGCCTCGAAGAGCAGCCGGTAGGTGCCGGCCGGGAAGCCGTTGGCGTGCACGAAGACGATCGTCGGTGGGGTGGCGCGGGGCATGTGGGCATTGTCGGGGGCGGCCATCGATCGCCCGCCGGACGGGGCCGGGTCGAGCGGCGTGGCACCGGCCCGCGACCTCGCCGGCCCCATCGGTGTCGCAGAAACCGCCGTTCGTCGCAGATGGGCTTCGCCCCCGCTGTCGCGCAGTCGCAGAATGCGCACCAAACGCACCCGATGGTGCAGAAGTACCCAAATTGGCAGCCCGTAGATGTCGAACCACAGGCATTCGTTGCAGCGATGAGTAAAAGCGCCACCGGCGTGCTCATCGCGCCGCCACCGTCGCAAGCGGGGAAGCGCGAGCCGCAGCGCCTGCGTGTCTACCGCACGGTGCTCGAGGCGATCCAAAAACGCAGTCTCGAACCGGGCGCGCGCTTGCCGTCGGCGCGTTTGCTGGCTGCGGAATGGCAGGTCGCGCGTCACGCGGTTGACGAGGCCTTCGAGCAGTTGCAGATCGAAGGTTTCATCGAGCGCCGCGTCGGCGAAGGCACCTACGTCAGCAACGAGACCGCGACGCCGCAACGGCCCGCTGCCGCGCCGCTGGTGCGGCCGCCATCAGCGCAGGCGCTCGCCGTGTTGCAGCGCTTTGCAGTGTTCATGGGCAAGCCGCGCCGGCTCGAGTTTCCGCACAAGGTCCTGGCAACACAGGCGCTGTTTGCGCGCACGCCGATGACCGAGTACTTTCCGCTCGACACCTGGCGCCGGCTGGTCGCGCGCGCCCACGGCCCGGCCTACCGGCAGCTGCTGACCTATGGCCCGGCCGCTGGCCTGCCGCAGACCCGCGAGGCCATCGTGCGTCACCTTGCGTTGACCCGCGGCACCGAGTGTTCGCCCGACCAGGTGCTCGTGCTCAACAGCCCGATGCAGGCGATCGAGCTGATCGCGCGGGTGTTGCTCGAGCCGGGTGACGCGGTCTGGGTCGAAGACCCGGGCAACCCGAGCCTGGCGCCTCTGCTGCGTGCACTGCACGCGCAGGTGGTGCCGGTGCCATTTGATGACCAGGGCCTGGATGTGGCCGCTGGGCGCAGGCTGGCGCCGGGGGCTGCGGCGGTGTACCTGCACGCGCTGTGCCAGTTTCCGCTCGGGCGTCGCACGACAACGGCACGCCGTGCCGAACTGCTCGCCTGGGCCAATCAGAGTGGCGCCTGGATCATCGACGGCAATTTCAACGACGAGATCGCCCACGACACGTCCTCGCCAATGCCATTCCAGCGTCTCGACAACGCCGACCGCGTGCTCACGATGGGCACCTTCGAAGGCATCCTGTACCCGGCGTTGCGGCTGGCCTACCTCGTCGTGCCGCTGCAGTTGGTGCCGGTGTTCGTGGCCATGCGTGGCCTGCTCGGTGACCACTCGAGCAACGCGATGCAGCTCGCGGTGGCCTGGTTCATCGACGAAGGCCATATGAGCGCGCACCTGCGCAACCTGCGGCGCGTGAGCCGCGAGCGGGGCTTGAGTTTCAGCGCCGCGATCGAACGCCATGTGCCGGCCTGGGCCCGCCTGGGCCCGACCCATGCCGGCACCCACGCCTGCCTGCATCTGCCGCCGGCAGTGATCGACCGCGATGTCGTGAAGCAGATCCGCGAGCGCGACGTGATCGCGATCGCGTTGTCTTCGATGAGCGATTCCGCCGCCGATCTGAACGGCCTGGTGCTCGGTTACGCGGCCTTCGACGAGGCAGATGTCGAGCGCGCGGTGGCCGTCATCGGCGATGTCTTGAGGTTGGCGCGCCGGCCCTGATACATCGGCCGTGACTTCGTGGCTGTGCCGCGCGCGCCACAGGGGCGGGAAAGTCCGGGGCCGCACCGCGCCGCCAGGATCTGTCGCGGCCTGTTGCCAACGTCACTGCGATGGGTTGCTGCGACCGGCGGTGACGTCGATCGGCCTTGTGTCGCGTGCGGCGCAGCTTCGATCAAAGGCCGTTGCAACTCGCACCCAGCCGGCTGCCTAGAGTCGATCCGCACCCGCCCCGCATCGGCACGTGCAGCACCTGCCGGCCCACCAGGCCGCGCCGTGGCCGCGCACCGTGCGGGCCAGTCGACCCACCCATCGAGGAGTTTTCTTCATGTTCAAAAAAACCCAACTTGCCACGGCCGCAGCGCTTGTCGGCGGTGGCTTGCTCAGCGCCGGTTTGCCGGCGGCAGCGCAGGACAACACCCAGCGCGTCGAGATCACCGGCTCGTCCATAAAGCGCGTCGCTGCTGAAGGCGCGCTGCCGGTGCAGTTCATCACCCAGCAGGATATCCAGCGCAGTGGCGTGACTTCGGTCACCGAGCTGATGCAAAAGCTTCCAGTGATGTCGGGCTTCACCAGCATCGCCGATAGCGTGGGCGGCTCCGGTGGCGGTGTCACCACCGCGTCGATCCACGACGTTGGTGAGCAGTACACGCTGGTCCTGCTCAACGGCCGCCGGGTCGCGCCGGCCACGTCGGGCACGACGATCGATCTGAATTCGATCCCGCTGGCTGCTATCGACCGCATCGAGGTCCTCACGGACGGCGCTTCCGCGCTGTATGGTGCCGATGCGATTGCCGGCGTCGTCAATTTCATTTTGAAATCCGGCGCGTCGCCCTTCACGCTGACCGCGCGTGCCAGCCAAACCCAGGGCGGCGGCGGTGGGCAGTCGAACCTGTTGGCCAGCAAGGGCTTCGGCGATGTCGAGCGTGACGGCTATTCAGTGTTCGTTGCGGCCGGCTACGACAAGATCAAGCAGCTCAAGGCAGCCGACCGCGAATCTGCCAAGACCGGCATCTTGAGTGGTACCCAGGGCGACCAGATCTATGACTTCTTCAATGGTTCGTCACGGTCGGTGCCACCGAATGTGGATGTCAGCGGGCCCGCGATCGGGGGCTTGCGCGGCGATGGCAGCGCCATCAACAGCATTTCGTTCAGCCCCTTCCTGGCGCTGAACGGCCAGTGCCCGCCGGCGCATGTGGTGATCGGCCGGCAGTGTTTCTTCGACTACACCTCGAGTGTCGAGGTCGCGCCCGAAATGGAGCGCCTCGGCGTTTACGGTTCGGCCAAGCTCAAGCTCGGCGGTTCGGGTTGGAATGCCTTTGCTGATTTTGCGCACACCGATGTCAGCACCTTCGCGCGCATTGCCCCCTATCCGGCCGAGTTCACCCTGGCGACTTCGCACCCTTACTACGCGACCTACGTGCTGCCGAACCTGACACCGGCTCAAGCCGCGGTGGTCACCGGGGTCAACGCCAAGTACCGTCTCTACGACATGGGCAACCGCAGCTTCGACTACAACACCGTCGCGACGCATCTGGTGGGGGGTGTCGATGGCCGACTGGCCGGCTGGGACGTGACCGCGGCGCTGACTGTTTCGAAGCAGAAGCAGGACGAGAACTACACGGCAGGATTTCCGCTCGCTGACAAGTTCCAGGCCGGCATTGCGGCGCAGTTGTTCGATCCGTTCCCCTATGCGCGCGGTGCGATGCCGGCAGGCCAGCTCGCCGCCCTCAACGCCACCCAATATATCGGCAACTACAAAACGACCGATATCGCGATGACCGGGGTCGACGCCCGCGGCCAGCGCGATATGTTCAGCATGGGCGGCGGCGCTGCCGTGCTGTCGCTGGGCATGGATATGCGCAAGACCGGCTACAAACAAACCCCGAACGCCGCGGTGGCCAATGCAGAAATCCTGTTTGATGACCCGCAGGCGACCTTCAACCTGTCGCGCCAGGGCTGGGGCGCCTTCGGCGAGATGCTGTTCCCGCTCAGCAAGTCGCTCGAGGCCACCGCTGCACTGCGCTACGACTCGATGTCGGGCGTCACCGACAAAGTCGCCGGCACCAAATTTGGTGGTACCGAATCGGCCACCACGTTCAAGCTCGGTGGCAAGTGGACGGCGAGCGCTGACCTGCTTTTCCGCGCTTCGTATGGCACCGGTTTCCGCACCGCATCGATGAAGGAGATCGCCCAACCCAAGGTCGACTTCGGCGTCACCAGCGGCACCTACAACTGCCCCTTCACGACTGCTTTTGACCCCTTGGGTTTCTTCGCTGCCGGCCATATCTGCGCCGATGGTTTGCAGTACGAAGTCTTCCAGGCCGGCAACCCGAGCCTGAAGCCCGAGAAGTCGACGCAGTGGAACCTGGGTGCGGTCTTCCAGGCGTCGAGGTCGCTGTCGATCGGCTTGAGCTACTGGTCCGTGGACATCAAGAACGCAGTCACCAGCGTCAGCGAGCAATTGATCCTGAACAACGCGGCGCGTTACCTGGAGCTGTACACGACGAAGTTCAAAGTTTCGAACGGCCTGACCTACGTCGCGATACTGGATTCGGCGGTCAATATCGGCAGGATCCAGAACGCAGGCATCGACTGGGACTTCACCTTCAGAACGAGCAACGACCTCGGCCGGTTCACCGCCACCGTCGCCGGGACCCACCTGCTCAAGTCGCGCTACACCTTGCCCGGGACCAGCGATCAATGGACGACCAGCCTGGGCAAGTTTGGGGTCAATGATGCGGTCAGCTTTCGCAACGTGATCCGGG
>JANOKR010000400.1:0-5466 GCA_031419315.1 Betaproteobacteria bacterium | reverse complement strand
GACCCGGCCGACGACTGGTCGATGCTGCGCCGCACGCTGCGTTATGCGGTGCTCGACGCCACCGGCGCGGCCGGTGTGCTGGCGCGCCAGATCGGCGGTGTGCGCACCCTGCGCGACCATGTCGGCAGTGGCCGCGACCCGCTGCAGCCGGTGCCCGGCGCGTTGCAGCGCCAGGCGCTGGAGACGCTCGCCAACGGCGTGCTCGCCAGCGACAGCTTCAGGTTGTCCCCCGCGCTGCAACGCAAACTCGCACCGGACTATCTGGATCGTGGCGAGTCGTTCCTGGCCGGCGAGGCCGCGCAGCCGACCGACTTCACCGTCGCCGGCATGGTGCTCGACATGCAGCGCGCGCTGCTCAACCAGTTGATGGGCGACGGCATTGCCACGCGCATCCTCGACAGCCAGGGCAAGGTCGACGACCCGGCAGCCGCATTTCGCCTGTCGGAGCTGCACAGCCGGTTGAGCAAGGTGGTGTGGAGCGAGTTGGCCGCGCGCAGCGATATCAGCGCGCAGCGGCGCGAGTTGCAGCGCGACCACGCCAACCGGCTGGCGTCGTTGCTGCTGCGCCCGTCGATGGGCCCGCGTGCCGATGCGCGCAGCCTGGTGCGGGTCGAAGCCACCGCGCTGCTCAAGCAGATCCAGCGCGCGATCAAGATGCCGGCGTTGTCGGCCGAAGCGCGCGCGCACCTGGGCGAGACCGCCGAGTTGCTGGGCCAGGCGCTGTCCGCAAAAGTGGTGCGGCCGGCGGTGTGAACAAGCGCGCCGGGGCCGCCGCCAGCGCGCGCGGCGGCGTCTGTGCTGGCCGGTTCAGGCCAGCATGTCGGCCCAGATTGCCTGCGCCCAGCCCCAGGCATAGGCACCTTCGGCGGCCCAGCCGGCGCGGTCGGCGGGGCTCAGGCCGCCCGAGCCCGGCACCGTCTCCATCGTCCGCTTCTCGGCCACGTAGCGATGCACGCTGGCAACGTGGATCGCCTGGGCGCCGTCGACATAGCTGTAGCAGGTATTGGCCATCATCGGCGGCACCGGCGTGCGGCCGTTCATCAGCTCGACGATGGCCGCGGCGACGGCCTTGCCATGCTGGTTGGCCATGTGGCCGGACTTGGGCATCGCCGGTGCCGAGAGCGTGGCATCGCCGAGCACATGCACGTTTTTCACGCGCACCGATTCCATCGTCGTCCAGTCGACTTCGCACCAGCGGTTGTTGGCGGTGATGACGCCGGCGTCGCGCGCGATATTGCCCGCGCGCTGCGGCGGGATCAGGTTGAGCACATCACCACCGACGCGGTCGCCAAGCTCGGTGACCAGCGCGCGGCCGCCGAGGTCGACTTCGTTGACGCTTGAGTTCGGCCGGTACTCGATGAAGCCCTTGTAGTCGTTGTTGTAGACCGCGGTGAAGAGGCCGGCCTTGGAGACCATCGCCGGGTTGGCGTCGAGCACGATGAGCTTGCTGCGCGGCTTATTGGCTTTGAGATAACTCGCGATCTGGCAGGCACGCTCGTAGGGCCCGGGCGGGCAGCGGTAGGGCGCCAGCGGCACGCTCATGACCACCGTGCCGCCATCACGCATCGCCACCAGTTGGTCGCGGATCAATTGTGTTTGCGGCCCGGCGCGCCAGCCATGCGGCACTTGTGTGATGGCGCCTTCGTTCATGCCACGCACTGCGTCGAACAAAAATTCGATGCCGGGCGAGAGCACGACACGGTCAAACGGCAGCACGCTGCCATCCGCTAGGCGAACCTGTTTTTTCTCGGCGTCGATCGCGGTGGCAAGGCCGCGCACGACCTTCACGCCATGCCGGCCCAAGCCCGAATAGGGCAGCGTGATATCGGCCATCTGCTTGTGGCCGCCGATAACCAGATTCGACATCGGGCAGGACGTGAATCTTTCATTCGGCTCGACCAGGGTCACCTCGATGCGGCCTTCGGACCACAAGCGCAGGTATTTCGCCGCGGTGGCGCCGCCGTAGCCACCACCGACGACGACAACCCGGCCGAGTGGGGTTAAGCCGCCGAGGCTGGCACAGCCGCCCAACGCGAACAGCGCCAGGCTGCCGGCGGTGCCGCCCAGCAGGCGGCGGCGGGAGACGATATTTTTGAGGTTGGTCATGGTGGTTCTCGATGCGGGGTGCGGCGACGGGGTCGGCGGCTTTGGGTCTGCGACTCTATTTGGCGGGTTGGCGCGACAGGTACTCTGCGATTAGCGCGAGTTGTTCGTCGCTGTAGCCCTTGGTGATCTGGTGCATCAAGGTCGCCGGCCGGCGGCCGTCACGAAACTCACCCAAGGTGCGCAGCAGGTTGTCCTTGGGCACCCCGGCAAGAGAAGACATCGTGCCGGCCGCGCGCCCCGCGGTGCCGTGGCAGTTGGCGCAGTTGCCGGCGAGGTAGGCACCAGCGCGCAAGTCGGCCGGGCTGGGTTGGGCCCAGGCCGGGCTTGAGGCAGCCAGCGCCAGCAGCAGCGCCGCGGCGGGGGCCCATGCAGCGGCAGGCAAGAGACGGGAGCGGTGCGGCTGAGTCGGGTTCATGGTGTCCTTCCGGATGTCGGGTTGATGGTGTTGTGGCGCGTTCAGGCATTCAGGCGCTCAAGGATCAGCAGCCGCGTCGGGCAGCACCGCGGTGACTTCGATCTCGACCTGGGCCCGGTCTTCGATCAGCGCGACGACCTGCACCGCGGTCATCGCCACGGTGTAGCTGCCGATGACTTCGCGGTAGGCCGCGCCGATCTCTTTGGCGCGCCGAAGATAGCCGTGTTTGTCGATCACGTACCAGGTCATGCGCGTGATGTGCTGCGGCGTCGCGCCGGCTTCAGCCAGCACCGCGCGCACATTGAGCAAGGCCTGGCGCACCTGCACCACGAGGTCGTCGCTTTCAAACTGGCATTGGGCGTTCCAGCCGATCTGGCCGGCGACAAAAATCTGCTCGCCGCGAACCGCCACGCCGTTGACATAACCGCGCGGCGCCGCCCAGCCGGGTGGTTGCAGCACCTTCATCACGTCGGCGATCCCGGTTCGGCGCTGGTGATGTACGGCGCCATGGCGGCGCGCACATCGTCGGGCAGCGGCTGCGCGCGATGGGTGTGCAGCGAGGTGCAGACCAGCACCTGGCGCGCGCGCAGCCGCAGCTCGTCATCGGCGCCAAAAAACTCGATCTTCAGATCCACCGAGCTGCGCCCGAGGCGAGTGACTTCGAGGCATTGCAGCAAGTCGTCGCCATGCCGGCTGACGGCGGTGAAATCGACCTCGAGCCGCACCGTTGGCATGCCGGTGCGGCGCTCGCCAAGCAGCTGGTAGTAGGGCACCTTCAGGGCCTCGTCGAACCAGCGCTCGTGCAGGGTGTTGATCATCACCAGGTACTGCGGGAAGAAGACGATGCCGGCCGGGTCGCAGTCGGCAAAACGCACTCTGGAAAGGACTTCGAATCTCATGGCGCCGATCTCAATCTGAAGCGCTGGAGTTTGCCTGTTTCGGTGCGCGGCAGTTCGGCAACGAAGTCGATCGCACGCGGATATTTGTAGGGCGCGATTTGTTGCTTGACCCAGTCCTGCAAAGTCTGGGCCAGCGCCGCGCCGCCGTCGTGGCCGGGCTTGAGCACGACAAAAGCGCGCACGATCTGGCCACGTTCTTCGTCGGGCCAGCCGACGACGCCACATTCGGCCACCGCGGGGTGCAGCAGCAGCGCACTTTCGACTTCCGGGCCGGCGATGTTGTAGCCGCCGGAGATGATCATGTCGTCAGTGCGTGCCTGGTAGACAAACTGGCCGTCGGCATCGACGAGGTAGGCGTCGCCGGTGAGGTTCCAGCCGTCTTGCACATAAGTTGCCTGGCGCGGGTCGTCGAGATATTTGCAGCCGGTCGGGCCCTTGACCGCGAGCCGGCCGACCTGGCCCGGCGGCAGCGGCTGGCCGCCGTCGTCGAGCACGCAGGCGGTGTACCCCGGCACCGGCAAGCCAGTCGCGCCGGGTTTGGCGTGGGCCTCGTCGGCAGAGATGAAGATGTGCAGCATCTCGGTCGAGCCGATGCCATCGATCATCTCGATGCCGCTGGCTTGGCGCCACAACAGGCGCGTCGCGGCGGGCAGCGCCTCGCCGGCGGAGACACATTTGCGCAGGCTCGACAGGTCGTGCAACGCCGCGCTCGCTGCCATCGCGCGGTACGACGTCGGCGCGGTAAAACAGACCGTCGCGCGGTGTTTTGCGATCGCCGGCAGCAGTGCGTCGGGGCCGACTTTCTCGAGCAGCACGGTGCTCGCGCCGATGCTCAACGGAAACAGCAGCAGGCCGCCGAGGCCGAAAGTAAAGGCCAGCGGCGGGCTGCCGATGAAGACATCGTCAGGCTGCGCGCGCAGCACATGCGGCGGCCAGCAGGCGCAGGCCGCGAGCAGGTCGCGATGAAAGTGCCTCGTGCCTTTGGGCTGGCCGGTGGTGCCTGAGGTGAAAGCAATCAGGCAGGTGTCGTCGGCGGCGGTATCCACGTTGTCGAAGTGACCGCTCTTGAGCGCAGCGCGGGCCTCAAGCGACGACGACGATGCCGGCGTCGACGCTGACGTCGAAGATGATGCCGCGGCGGCGTCGGCGTTGAAATGCAGCACCGCCTTCAGCGTCGGGCAGGCCGGCAACGCCGCGAACAGTTCGTCGGTCAAGCGTGCATCACACAGCGCGATCGACACCTGCGCCTTGGTGGCGATCTGCGTCAACTCCTTGGCGCGCAACAGCGGCATGCTGCCGACCGCGATGCCGCCGCACTTGAAGACGGCCAGAAAACACGCCGCCAACATCGGTGAATTGGCGCCGCGCAGCAGCACCCGGTTGCCCGGGATCAGGCCGAGCTCGTCGACCAGCACCTGCGCGATGCGGTTGGCTTGCGCTTGTACGTCGGCGTAGGTCCAGGTCTTGCCGTCGGCGCCGGTGATGCAGCGGCGCCCGCCCTGGCCCAGCGCAACCCGGCGGTCGAGCAACTCGGTGGCGCAGTTGATGCGCGCCGGAAATTGCAATTCTGGAAGATCGAAGCGAAATTCCGGCAACAGCTGCGGCGCCGGCAGGCGGTCACGCGCAAAGGTATCGACGCGGCTGTCGTTGGGCACTTCAGTGGGCACGTACGGGGGCACCATGTGGTCACTCTACAGCCAAAGTTTCGGCCGCAGAATCGGTGCTGTTCTCAAGGCAATGTGGCTTTGCCACTTGCCTTGATCCCCTTGGGGGGCGGCCGGCGGCTGCCGGCCGGGGGCACCCAGAATTAAGCACGCGCCGAGGAGCCGAAGCGATGGACCCCCAAATTGACCCTGCTACCGATGTCAATGCCGACGGCGCCAAGACCGACTTCGCCAAGGACATGAGCTACGGCGACTACCTGCATCTTGACGCAGTCCTCAACGCGCAGCACCCGCGCTCGCCCGACCACAACGAGATGTTGTTCATCGTGCAGCACCAGACCAGCGAGCTGTGGATGAAGCTGATGCTGCACGAGCTGCGCGC
>JANOKR010000399.1:0-9646 GCA_031419315.1 Betaproteobacteria bacterium | reverse complement strand
TGCAAATCAAACGGCATGTCGCCGATCTCATCGAGGAAAAGCGTGCCCCCGTCGGCCTGCTCGAAGCGGCCGCGGCGAGTGGTCTGCGCGCCGGTGAAGGCACCACGCTCGTGGCCGAAGAGTTCGGACTCGAGCAGGTCTTTCGGGATCGCCGCGGTATTGATGGCCACAAACGGGCCGCTCGAACGCGCGCTGTGTTTGTGCAGCGCCTGCGCGACGAGCTCCTTGCCCGAGCCGCTTTCGCCGGTGATGAGCACCGTGACCAGGCTCTGCGACAGCCGGCCGATGGCGCGAAAGACATCCTGCATCGCGGGCGCCTGGCCGAGCATCTCGGGCACCACCGACAAGGCGGTATCGCTGACCGCTTCGCGCAGGCTCTCGTCGACCGCGCGGCGGATCAGCTCCACCGCTTTGGGCACGTCAAAAGGTTTGGGCAGGTACTCGAACGCCCCGCCCTGGAATGCCGCGACCGCGCTGTCGAGGTCGGAGTAGGCGGTCATCACGATCACCGGCAAGCCGGGCAGGCGGGCCTTGACCTTGGCCAGCAGCTCGATGCCCGATCCGCCCGGCATGCGGATATCGCTGACCAGCACCTGCGGCCCGTTGCCGTCGTCGTCGTCGAGCGCGGCGAGCACATCGCGCCCGTTGGCAAAACTGCGCACCGCAAACTGCTCGCGCGCCAACGCACGCTCGAGCACGAAGCGGATCGATTGGTCGTCGTCAACGATCCAGATGGGTTTCATTCGGCCGGTGCTGCGTCAAGGTGTCTCAAGGTATTTCAAGGCAAAGGGATGATGATCGTGAAGACCGTGCGGCCCGGCACGCTGTCGCAATCGATCGTGCCCTGGTGTTGCTGCACAAAAGTCTGCGCCAGCGTGAGCCCGAGACCCGTGCCACCTTCACGCCCCGAAACGAGCGGCTGGAAGATGCTGTCGCGCAGGTGCTCGGGCACACCGGGCCCGTTGTCTTCGACATGCAATTCCAGTGCCAGGCGAAAACGCTGGCGCCCGATCGTCGCCTGGCGCACGACGCGGGTGCGCAGCCGGATCAGCGCGTCCCCCGCCGCGCGGCGCTCCGCGAGCGCGTAGGTCGCGTTGTGGACGACGTTCAATACCGCCTGGATGAGCTGTTCGCGGTCGCCGCGAAACTCCGGGATAGAGGTGTCGTAGTCGCGCTGCACCACCAGCCCGCGCGGGAACTCGGCCAGCACCAGCGAGCGCACGCGCTCGCAGACCTCGTGGATATTGACGTCGCCGACGACATGCGGGTTGCGGTGCGGCTCGAGCAGGCGGTCGACCAGCAATTGCAGGCGGTCAGCCTCGTGGATGATGACGTCGGTGTATTCACCCAACCCGCGTGCATTGACGGCCCCCAGGCCGCCGAATACGGCGTCCGCCCCCCGAGGGAGTGGATCATCCTTGGGGCGGCCCGGCGGATGACCCGCGATCTCCATCGCCAGCAACTGCGCCGCACCGCGGATGCCGCCGAGCGGATTTTTGATCTCGTGGGCAAGGTTGCGCAGCAGCTCCTTGTTCGCCTGCGCCAGCCCGACCGAGCGCTCTTCGCGGTCGAGCCGCGTCTGCTGTTCGATTTCGATCATCTCGACCAGCACCTGGTCGGCGCGGTCGGTCTGGCTGACGATGACATGCACCGGCAGCGGCTCGGCATGGCCCAGCGGCGAGCGCTTGAGCCAGGCATCGAAACGGCTGGTCGCGACCTGGTTGCCGACCACCGCGGCCAGGGTGTCGCGCAGCGGCGCCGCGTCGACCATCCACTCAAGCAGGCTGCTGCGCACCAGCGCGCGGCGCGAAGCGCCCATCACATCTTCGAGCGTGTTGTTGACAAAGAGACACTGGCCATCGGAGCCGGCCAGCGCGACCATCGTCGCGAGCAGGTCGAAAGCGGCAAACCGGTCGCCGGCTTGCAGCGCGCCTGCTGCCTGGTGCGCGTCGTGCGCCGCGGGCGCAATCACGGCGGCAGCTTGGCCAGCTCGCGCTTGATCGCCGCGACGTCGCTTTCTTTGCGCTGCACACCGGCGCGCATCTCGGCGACACGCTCCTGGTATTTGGCGAAGTTGCGCTCGCCACCGCGCCGCTCGGGTTCGCCGTTGTTGAAGTCGCGGCGCAACTGCTCGAGTTTGTCTTCTTCGCGGCGCAGCTCGGCTTCGAGAATGCGCCTGGCGTCGCTGTCGCGTGCGCGCTGCGCGGCCGGGTCGACCTTGGACTCTGCGGACCTCGGGCCGCTGTTTGCTGATGGCGACGCGGGTGATGCCGGTGCCGCGGCGGGCGGCGCACGGCGCCCGCCCTGCACGATCGTCAGCGGCGCGCCTTCGATCGTGCGGCAGCTTTTTTCACGCGCCTCCTGCGCCGAGATGGCGTCGGTGTAGAGCACCGGCGGGCCCGGGCAGCGGTAGACCGGCTTCGGGGCGTCCTGCGCGGGCGCCGCTGCCGGTGCCGGCGCTTTTGATTGCGCCTGCACCACAACGGCAGCACCGGCCAGCGCCACAGCGATCAAGGCCAGCCGCCACGGCGCGCGGCGGCGCACTTGGCTCAGTGCTTGGCTCAGCGCTTGGCGGTCGTCAATACGAGGATCAGATGGCGTGCAATGCATCCCCCATTTTCACCCAGGAGCGAGGCCGCCGATCGAATGAAAAAAGGGCGGCCTCACGGCCGCAGCGCCAATGAAAAAGGGCGGCCTCGCAGCCGCCCTTCGTGATTGCAATCCGGCCCGTGCCGGACTACAGGCTGTAGTACATGTCGAACTCGACCGGGTGCGTGGTCATGCGGAAGCGCGTGACCTCCTGCATCTTGAGCTCGATGTAGGCATCGATGTACGAGTCGGTGAAAACGCCGCCCTTGGTCAGGAAGGCCCGGTCGCCGTCGAGGCAATCGAGAGCTTGGTCGAGGCTGTGACAGACGGTCGGGATCTTCGCGTCTTCTTCCGGCGGCAGGTGGTACAGATCCTTGGTCGCGGCTTCGCCGGGGTGGATCTTGTTTTCGATGCCGTCCAGGCCGGCCATCAACATCGCCGCAAAACCCAGGTACGGGTTGCAGGTCGGGTCGGGGAAACGCACCTCGATGCGCCGGCCTTTGGGGCTGGCGACATAGGGGATGCGGATCGACGCGGAACGGTTGCGCGAGCTGTAGGCCAGCTTCACCGGCGCTTCGAAGCCAGGCACCAGGCGCTTGTAGCTGTTGGTGCCGGGGTTGGTGATGGCGTTCAGCGCGCGGGCATGTTTGATGATGCCGCCGATGTAGTACAGCGCCATGTCCGACAGACCGGCATAACCGTCACCGGCAAACAGGTTCTTGCCGTCTTTCCAGATCGACTGGTGCACATGCATGCCGCTGCCGTTGTCGCCGACCACCGGCTTGGGCATGAAGGTCGCGGTCTTGCCATAAGCGTGGGCGACGTTGTGGATGATGTACTTCTGCAGCATCAGCCAGTCGGCACGTTCGACCAGGGTCGAGAATCGGGTGCCGATTTCACACTGGCCGGGGCCAGCCACTTCGTGGTGATGGACTTCGACCGGGATGCCAACCTGCTCGAGCAGCAGGCACATTTCGGAGCGCATGTCCTGGAAGCTGTCGACCGGGGGCACCGGAAAATAACCACCCTTGACCGCCGGGCGGTGGCCCATGTTGCCACCTTCGAAGCTGGCGCCGGTGGACCACGGCGCTTCTTCGGAACCGATCCGGTATGACGCGCCGGCCATGTCGATGTTCCACTGCACCTGGTCGAAGATGAAAAATTCGGGCTCGGGACCGAAGAAGGCCTTGTCGCCAACACCCGAGCTCTTGAGGTACGCCTCGGCGCGCTTGGCCAGCGAACGCGGGTCGCGCTCGTAGGGCTTGCCGTCACCGGGCTCGAGCACGTCGCAGCTCATGATGACTGTCGGCTCTTCAAAAAACGGGTCGATATTGGCGGTATTCGGGTCCGGCATGAGCAACATGTCGGACGCTTCGATGCCCTTCCAGCCGGCGATCGACGAGCCGTCGAAAGCATGGCCGCTGATAAATTTGTCCTCGTCGAAATGCGAGACCGGCACGGTCACATGCTGTTCCTTGCCGCGGGTATCGGTGAAGCGGAAGTCGACAAATTTGACTTCGTTGTCCTTCACCATCTTCATCACGTCGGCGACGCTCTTGGCCATCAACTGCTCCTAAGTTTGCTCTTGGGGTGGGAATTTGCGGGCGGGGTCTGGGGACTTGGGGTTCTGGCAGCAGGAGGCCGCCCGTCGCCGGGGCCCCCAAAAATGCGCACGGGAATGTAGCAGAAAGCATGCCCACGGCTGCCCAGTGGGTCGTGCCGCGCGTTCTGCAACGGTCGGCCGGCGTCGATGCGCAAACTTGGTGCCCGGCCACCAATAGGGCGCACTGCCGCGGTGCGTGCAGTCAGCCTCGCACCATCTCCGGGCCAAACTTGCAACCCAACGCATCGAGGCCGGTTTTCATCGCCGCATAAGCCGCCTCGACATCACCACCGCCCTTGACGCCGAGTTCGATATGCCGGCCCCACTTGGGGTCGTCGACGCTCGGCAGGCTGAAGACCTTGACCGCGCCGAAGCGCTTTTCGATGTCGATCATCAGCGGCGTCAGCAGCGCTTCCATGCTGCCGAAGACGATGATCGACCGCTCTGGCGCACGCTGGCCACCATGCAGATGTGCGTAGCGCGTATCGAGCACCCACTCGATCATCGGCCAGGCCATGACCGGAAAGCCGGGCACAAAGTGGACATCGCCGACGAAGAAGCCGGGGATCTTGTTGAACGGGTTCGGGATCAACGTCGCGCCTTCGGGGAAGACGCCCATGTTGAGCCGGTGGATGTTGTCGGGGTGGTCAGGCACATAGGCCGTGCCCTGCTCGCGGGCGATGTCTTGCATGCGCTGCTCGATGAGCAGCTTGGCGCCTGGGTGCAGCGCCAGCGGCCGCGCCAATGCCGCCGCGGCACATTGCCGGGTGTGGTCGTCGGGCGTGGCGCCGATGCCACCACAAGAGATGACCAGGTCGCCGCTGCCAAAAGCATCCTGGAGTGCGTGCGTGACCTGCGCGCGGTCGTCACCCACATAACGCGCCCAGGCCAGCGCGAGGCCGCGCACGCCGAGCAACTCGATCGTCTTGGCCAGATGTTTGTCGGCACGTTTGCCCGACAGGATTTCGTCGCCGACGATGATGAGACCGATATTCATGGCTTGGGGCTTTCTGGATTCTCGAGCAGCGGCAATGAAGGCGGTGAAGTTGACAAAAGCGGCGGCGGGGCCACCGCAGCGCTGGCGTCGGGCAGGGCCCGCAAACGCGCCAGCCTGGCCAGCGCAAAGTGTGCAAACCAGAGCGCCGCAAAAGCAAACACCAGCGTGTAGAGCCACACCGAGACCACCACCAGCAGCGGCGCGAAGATCAGCGTGATGGCACCCGCCGCCCAGACCAGCGACGGCGCGGCGCCAAGCAGGCCGACGGCCACGCCCATCAGCAACATCGGCCAACGTTCGCTGTGCAGCAGCAGACGCCGCTCGCCAACACTGGCATGCGCCGAGAGCACGTCAAAACCGAAGACACGCGATGCCAGCCAGCCCCACACCAGCGGCGGCACCACCAGCGCCAGCGGCGGCACCAACCACAGCGGCAAGCTGAGCACGAGCACGATCAATGCGACCAGCGTGCAGCCCAGCGACCAGGCCACACCCTGCCACCAGGCAGCAGCGCTGCCGCGGCGCTCGAGGTCCGCAAAGCGCCGCTTGGCGACGAGGCCGACGAGTGCCGGCGTCATCAACCAGGCCACCAGCAGCAGCGAGCCGATGACGATCAACGGCAAGGCCATCGCAACCACGATCAAGGGCGCGATGACCACGCGCAGGCCGCCGGCACCGACCGATTCGAGCCATTGCAGCGTGGCTGCCATCAGCGCCCATTGTTCGAGCGTCGCGCGCACCGCGGCGACCGCGCTTTCCCAATAGGCCCAGCCGAGGCCGAGCACAACACCGACCGCGACCACCAGCGGCAGCAGCGACCACAGGATCACCCGCGGGTGCAGGCAATACGCCGCGGCGCGCCAGAAAGCGTCGAAGACCGGGTTCACTGGCAGCGGCGTTGGCGGGGCACGGCGATGAAGCTAGCTTGGCGCGTCAACACATCAACGCATATTGCCGGTATGCCCGAGCGAATAACGCCCCGGCTGCGGCCACACCGTCAGGCCATGCGGCTCGGCGCCGACCTTGATCTGCGTGACCGCGCCGCTGCTGGTGTCGAAGCGGTAGACGACGTCGTCATAACGTGCCGCGAGCCAGAGCCAACGCCCGTCGGCGCTGACGTTGCCCATATCCGGGCTGCCGCCGCCGGGCACACCCCAGCGGGCGACGATCTTCTCGCTGGCGAAGTCGATCACCGCAACGCCGCCATTGCCCAGGCGCGAGCCATGGACCTTGTGCGAGCCGCGGTTGGCGACATACAAACGCTTGCCGTCGCGGCTGGGGTACAGACCATGCGCGCCGAGCCCGGTCTGGATAAACCCGACCTGCTTGAACGCCGCGCCGTCGACGATGTGGACGCCGTCGGCATGCATGTCGGCGATATAAAAACGCTTGCCGTCGGGCGAGCTGCGGATGTCCTGCGGCATGCCCTTTTGCACCGTGCAGACCTCGGTCTCGCCGGGCTCCCAGACCTGGCCCGGCTGGGTGCGCGCAGCACCCGGTTTTTCTTTGAAGCGGGTCGCCGGCATCTGCAGCTTGAGGTAGCCGATGACCTTGCGTTCGGCGATATCGATCTTGGTCAGCGTGCCGGCAAATTCGCAGGTGAAGATGGCATAGCGGCCGTCGATCGAGAAGTCGGCGTGGTTGATGCCCGGGCAGCCCGGGGTGTCGATCGAATACTGCAAGGCCATCGTCTTCGGGTCACGAAAATCCAGCCGCTTGCGCGCCTCGGCGACGACGATCGCCGACTTGCCATCGGGTGTGTAGTACATGTTGTAGGGGTCGTCGACCATCACCGCCTTGCCCGGTTTGGCGGTGCGCGGGTCGATCGGCGTCAGGCTGCCGTCGGTGCGGCCTTCGGCATTGTTGGTCGCCCACAGGGTCTGCAAATCCCACGACGGCACGATGTGCTGCGGCCCGATACCAACCTTGAACCGGCTGACCACTTTGAGCGTCGCCGGGTCGATGACATAAACATCGTTGGAGCGCAGGTTCGGCACGTAGATGCGCTCCAGCGCGCCGGCGGTGGCCGCGCTGATCTTGCCGGTGGCGGTTTCGCTGTAGAGGTTGCGGGCGTCAAGCACCGGCGGCATGCCGGGCAAGGTGCTCACGGGCAATGCCGGCGGTGTCGGCGGCGGCGCGGCGGCAGTGGCTGATGCCGGGGCCGGTGCCGGGGCCGGTGCGGCGGCCTGCGCTTGCACATCGGTGCTGACACCGGCACCGAGCAGGCCAGACGCCAGCACGGCGAACAGGCCTAAGGCGGAGCAGGCGGCGGACGCTGCGGTGCCGACAAATAGCGGGCTTCGAAGATTCGATTTCATGGGCGGCGTTGAAGTTATGGGTTTGAAGAAGGGCGGCGCTCAGCGAGGCGGCTGCGCCAACCGGGTCTGAATCGCAGCCACCGAGGCCGCGACGATCTGCTCGACGCCGATCTGGCCGAGCTCGGCGCTGGCGCGGCGCGGGTCGCCGATCACACCGCTGACATCAACGGCGCTGCGGCCGGCCGCGATGACCTCGGTGCGCACGCCAGCGGCGTGAATCGCCAGCGATAGCGAAGTATCCGCCAGGCCGGCGTGGCTGCCGATCTCGGCGGCGCTGAAGCCACGCGCCTTCAGCGTGTCGGCAAAGCTCATGCTGGCGGCGCGGTAGTACTCGCCGAGCGCCAATACCCGGCCAACGGCGCGGCCATCAGCACGGCCGGTGCTGCGTAGGCCCGAAGCCTTGTTGAGCCGCCCAGCGACCCGTTCGAGACTGGCGCGGTAGCCGCCATGGTCACCGAGCAGCACGACATCACGAAAACCATGCTGGCGCAGGCTGTGCGCCGCGGCTTCGAGCGTGGCTTCAAAGGCCGCTTCGGGAACCGAGATCGTGCCCGCATAACGCATATGCTGGGTCGGCGGCGTGATGATGCCTTCGGGCACATAGGCCAGCACCGGCGCGACCACCGCATTGCCCAGCCGCCGGGCGATCTTTTCGGCCAGCACACGCACCCGCTGGTTGTGTTTGCCAAGGCTGATATGCGGCCCGTTCTGCTCGGTGCCGCCGATCGGGATCAGCACCGTCGTGGCACCCCCGTCGATGCGCGCGCGAAGTTCGACCCAGGTGTAGTCCTCAAGATGCAGCGGCGTCGCCGGCGCGGCCGATGCTGTCGGGGCCCCTGCAGCGATCAGCACAACCAGCAGCACCGACAGCGCGGGCCCTGTCAACGAGCGCGCATGCAGCCTATTCATCGTCTCCACTCAGAATCCCGCCCAGCACGCCGCCGCCGGCCAGACCGCCGAGCATCGAGCCTTCTTCACGCGAGCCGCCGCGCTGCGGCGCGGCCGCAAACACCCGCGACGCCAGTCGCGAGAACGGCAGGCTCTGCATCCACACCGTGCCGGGCCCGCTGACCTTGGCAAAAAACAGCCCCTCGCCACCGAACAGCGCGGTCTTGATCTTGCCGACATACTGGATTTCGAAATTGACATTCGGGGTCATCGCGACCAGGCAGCCGGTGTCGACAAACAGCGTCTGGCCGGGCAACAAATCGCGCTTCAGGATCGAGCCCCCGGCATGCACAAAGGCCAGGCCTTCGCCCTCGAGCCGCTGCATGATGAAACCCTCGCCGCCAAAAAAACCGACACCGAGTTTTTTCTGGAAAAAGATGCCCAGCGAGACACCCCGCGCGGCGCACAAAAAGGCATCCTTCTGGCAGATCAGCGTGCCACCCAGCTGGCGCAAATCCATCGCCAGGATCTTGCCCGGGTAGGGTGCTGCAAACGCAACGCGCTGTTTCTGCGTCGCGTTGTTCGAATAGACCGTCGTGAACAGCGACTCGCCGGTGACCAGGCGCTTGCCAGCGCCAAGCAGCTTGCCGAAGAGCCCGCCCTGCTGCGCACTGCCGTCGCCAAATACGGTGTCCATGCCGATGCCGGCATCCATGAACATCATGCTGCCGGCTTCGCCGACCGCCGCCTCGCCGGGATCGAGCTCGATCTCGACAAACTGCATCTCGTCGCCCTTGATCTCGTAGTCGACCGCGTCCATGCCTTTGCCCATGCCCATCGCGCCCTGCTCCCGTTTGTTTGCCGCCGCGGATGGTACCGAAGGCGGCCGCCGACAATCGAGCGATGAGCCCGAGCAGCCTGCAAGCCCTGCGGCCCGGCATCGCTGCGGTCTGCGCTGGTGCCTCGATGGCGCGCTGCTGCGCTGGGCCTTGAGCGCCGGGCTGAACCACGTGTTCCCGTCGATCCCGCCGGGCACCTTGATCGCCAATGTGATCGGCGGTTATCTCGTCGGCGTCGCGGTGGCGCTGTTTGCACAACAACCCGGCTGGCCGGCCGAATGGCGATTGTTTGTGATTACCGGTTTTCTCGGCGGGCTGACGACCTTCTCGACCTTCTTGGCCGAAGTCGTGCTGCTCCTGCAGTAGGGCCGGCTGCTGCTGGCCAGCGCTGCGATCGGCGCGCATCTCATCG
>JANOKR010000398.1:0-10194 GCA_031419315.1 Betaproteobacteria bacterium | reverse complement strand
CACACCACGCGCGCGCCGCGTGGGCAGGAGCGCGATGGGCGCGAGTACTGGTTTGTCGACGAGTCGGCGTTCCGCGCGATGGTGGATCGGGGTGAATTTTTCGAGTCGGCGCAGGTGCATGGATATCTATATGGCACCTCTCGGGTGGCGATCGAAGCCCGCCTGGCCAGCGGCGAAGACGTGGTGCTCGAGATCGACTGGCAAGGCGCTTTGCAGATCAAGCAGATCTTCAAACACGCGGTCTTGATCTTCATCCTGCCGCCGAGCTGGGAAGAACTCCGCCAGCGCCTGCAGCGGCGCGGCGAAGACCGGCCCGAGGTCATCGAGACCCGGATGGCCAACGCGCGGGTCGAGGTCGCCCAGGCAGTCAACTTCGACTTCGTTATAATCAACGCTTTGTTCGAAACGGCGCTCTTCGACCTGAAGACGATCGTGCACTCCCAGCGCCTGCGCTACGCGTCCCAGCAACGCAGTCGCGAACAGGTTTTTGCGGCTCTCGGGGTGATCTGAATCCGCTCAAGCGCGACCCTCCAAAACCTGGAACCTCCATGGCCCGTATTACTGTCGAAGACTGCCTCGCCAAGATCCCCAACCGCTTTCAGTTGGTGCTCGCTGCCACCTATCGGGCGCGCATGCTCAGCCAGGGACATGCGCCCAAGGTCGAGACCAAAAACAAACCCGGCGTGACCGCGCTGCGCGAAATCGCCGCGGGTGAAATCGGCATCGAGATGCTGCGCAAGGTGCCGATCTGAGCCAGCGCTTTTTGGCTTGATTTGAAGGGCGCCGATCGGCGCCCTTTGTCATTTCAGGGCGGGTTGCGTCGAACCGGGTAGATTCCGGGCATGGGCATTCGCTCTTTTGCTGCTGAATTGCTGCCTGCCTCGGCGCGGCTGGCGCTGCAGCGCGCGACCGAACCGGCCAGCAGCGCAGCGCCGACATCGTTTGCGGCGCTCACCGATCGCCTGAGCTACTTGCCCAAGGTCGACCTGAAAAAGGTCCGCGAGGCCTACAAGTTTGCCGACGAGGCCCACCTCGGCCAGTTCCGCGCCGGCGGCGAGCCCTACATCACGCACCCGATTGCGGTGGCCGGCCTGTGTGCCGAGTGGAAGCTCGATGTGCAGGCCATCATGGCCGCGCTGATGCATGACGCGATGGAGGACTGCGGCATCACCAAGCCGGAGCTGATCGAGCGTTTTGGTGCCCCCACCGCCGACCTGGTCGACGGCCTGACCAAGCTCGACAAGCTGCAGTTCAACACCCGCGAAGAGAGCCAGGCGGAATCGTTCCGCAAGATGCTGCTGGCGATGTCGCGCGACGTGCGCGTGATCCTGATCAAGCTCGACGACCGCCAGCACAACATGCGCACGATGGACGCAATGCCGGCCAACAAGCGCCAGCGCATCGCCGCCGAAACGCTGGACATCTACGCGCCGATCGCACACCGCCTGGGCCTCAACCAGACCTACCGCGAACTGCAGGAGCTGTCGTTCCAGTTCCTGCGCCCGTGGCGCCACGCGACCTTGACCAAGGCGCTCGAGCGTGCCCGCGGCACGCGCCGCGACATCGTCGAGCGGGTGCGTCGTGACGTCGAAAAGTCTTTCGCCGACGCCAAGATCAAGATCGAGCTCTCGGGCCGCGAAAAGACGGTGCATTCGATCTACAAGAAGATGCGTGAAAAACACGCCGGGTTCACGCAGGTCAGCGACCTCTTCGGTTTTCGGGTCGTGGTGCCGACACTCAACGACTGCTATCTCGCGCTGGGCATCCTGCACCAGCTCTACAAACCGGTGCCGGGGCGCTTCAAGGACTACATCGCGATCCCCAAGGCCAATGGCTACCAGAGCCTGCACACCACCCTGGTCAGCCCCCTGGGTACCGCGGTCGAATTCCAGATGCGCAACCAGCAGATGCACGCGGTGGCCGAAAAAGGCATCGCCGCGCACTGGATGTACAAGGTTGACAGCAAGGGCGGCAACGCCAGCGCCGATGCCCAGCGACTCGGCGCGATGTGGCTGCAGTCGCTGGTCGAGATTCAGGACGACACCCGCGACGCGGCGGAGTTTCTCGAGCACGTCAAGATCGATCTGTTCCCGGACGCGGTTTATGTCTTCACCCCGCGCAGCAAGATCCTGGCGTTGCCGCGTGGTGCAACGCCGGTGGACTTTGCGTACACGATCCACTCCGACGTCGGTGACCACTGCGTCGCGGCCAAAGTCAACGGCGAGCCAGTTTCATTGCGCACCGAGTTGCGCAGCGGCGATGTCGTCGAGGTCATCACCGCGCCTGGCGCCAAGCCCAACCCGGCCTGGCTGAATACGGTGCAAACCGGCCGCGCGCGGTCGAAGATCCGCCATTACCTGAAGACGATGGAGCAGGAAGAGTCGCGCGACATGGGCGAAAAAATGCTCGCCCAGGCGCTGCGTGCCGAAGGCCTGGTAATGCCCTCAGACGATGCCGCTGATGAGACCGCCGCGGCCTTGTGGCAACAGCTCGCGCGCTGGGGCGGCAACCGGGGGCGCGGTGAACTGCTCGTCGACATCGGCCTCGGCCGCAAGATCGCCATCATCGTGGCCAAGCGGCTGGCGCAGCTGTTGGCCGAACGCGGCGTGCGCCCCGACGCGGTGGCGTTGACGATGGGCCACTACGCCACCGACGATGCAGCGTCGCGCCAGGGCGTTGTATTTATCGATGGCACTCAAGGCTCGACGATCCGCCTCGCGCCCTGCTGCCGCCCGATCCCGGGCGATGCGATCGTCGGTTATCTCGGGCGCGGCGAAGGTCTGCTCGTGCACACCGCCGAATGCAACACAGGCAAGCGCCTGTTCGAACGCGACCGCGAGCGCTGGATGCATGTCGAATGGGCCGAAGACGTGTCGCGTTCATTCGAAGCCGGCGTCGCCGTGCAGGTGACCAACGGCAAGGGTGTGCTGGCGCAGATCGCCTCGGCGATCAGCAATGCCGAGGCCGATATCACACATATCGACATGGGCGAAGAAAAGGCCAGCGACAGCGCGGAGTTCCGGCTGCTGGTCAGCGTGCACGACCGCGTCCATCTGGCCGAGGTCATGCGCGCGCTGCGCCGCGCTTCGGCGACGACGCGGGTCTGGCGGATCAAGCCCTAACGGTTGCCGCCATCGGGTCGCGGTGGCGGCGCCGCTTCCGGCGCCGGATAGGCCACCGCCAACACCTCGATCATCTCCACGCCCACCGGCGTGACGAGTTTGACCTCGTCGCCGACATGTGCCTTGAGCAAAGCGCGCGCCACCGGCGAGACCCAGCTCACCTCACCGGCCAGGCTGTCGGCCTCGTCGACACCCAGGATCCGTACCGTGCGTTCGGCACCGCGGCTGTCGGCGTAGGTCACGCTGGCGCCAAAAAATACCTGGTCGCTGCCGTGGTGCAGCGCGGGCTCGGCAACTTCGGCGATGTCCAGGCGTTTGCTCAAAAAACGAATCCGGCGGTCGATTTCGCGCAGGCGCTTCTTGCCGTAGATGTAGTCGCCGTTTTCTGAGCGGTCGCCGTTTTTGGCGGCCCAGGAAACGGCTTCGACGACCTTCGGCCGCTCGGCGTCGAGCAGGTTCATCAACTCTTCGCGCAAGCGCCGGTAGCCGGCCGGGGTGATGTAGTTGCGCGCGCCAGACGGCAGCGCCGGCAACGACGGATCGTCGTCGTCTTCTTCAGGCGCATCGGCCTCGCGGGTGAAGGCTTTGTTCATTTTGTGATCGAGCATAGACCAACGCGGCGGCCGGCCAGGCACCGGTCACAGCCCGGTGCTAAGCTGGTCTCCCCTTGTGCAAGGAGACATCCCATGCCCGGCTTGCTGCCCGATATCGACCCCGATGGCCTGCTCGAATTTTCGGTGGTCTACACCGACCGCGCGCTGAACCACATGTCGAAAAAATTCCAGCGTGTGATGACCGACATCGGCGGCGTGCTCAAGCAGGTCTACGCCGCGCCGGCGGCGGTGGTCGTGCCGGGCAGCGGCAGTTACGGCATGGAGGCGGTGGCACGCCAGTTCGCGACCGGCGCCAAAACGCTGGTCATTCGCAACGGCTGGTTCAGCTACCGCTGGACGCAGATTTTCGAGATGGGCCGCATCCCGGCCACGCAGACCGTGCTCAAGGCGCGCGCTGTGTCAGCGGGACGGCAGGCCGCATTTGCACCGGCGCCGATCGATGAAGTCGTGGCCACGATCGCCGCACAGCGGCCGGATATGGTCTTCGCCGCGCATGTCGAAACCGCGGCCGGCATGATCCTGCCCGACGACTATCTGCGTGCCGTGGCCGACGCCACCCACGCCAGCGGCGGCTTGCTGGTGCTGGACTGCATCGCCTCAGGCGCGGCCTGGGTCGACATGCGTGCCACCGGCGTCGATGTGCTCATCAGCGCGCCGCAAAAAGGCTGGAGCGGCTCGCCCTGCTGCGCCTTCGTGATGCTCAGCGAGCGCGCGCTCAAGGCTATCGAGACGACCACCAGCACCAGCTTTGCCTGTGACCTGAAAAAGTGGCTGCAGATCATGCAGGCTTACGAAAACGGCGGCCACGCGTACCACACGACGCTGCCCACCGACGCGCTGACACGCACCCGCGACGTCATGCTTGAGTCGCAGGCCTACGGCTTCGAGCGCCTGCGCGACGAGCAGTGGGCGCTCGGCCGCAAGGTGCGCACCGCGCTGGCGGGGCGCGGTTTTCGCAGCGTCGCCGCCGACGGCTTCCAGGCGCCGGGGGTTGTCGTCAGCTATACCGACGACGCCGGCCTGCACAGTGGCAAATCGTTCCTCGGCGAAGGCCTGCAAAGTGCTGCCGGCGTGCCCTTGCAATGCGACGAGCCGGCCGACTTCAAGACCTTCCGCCTCGGCCTGTTCGGCCTCGAAAAACTGCACCATGTCGACCGCACGGTGGCGCATCTCGAAGGCGCGCTGGACCGCATCGCTGCGGCATCCGCACGCGCATCGGCACCCGCTTCCGCGCCGCAGCAGGCTGCGGCCTGAGGGCGCCGGCCAGGCCGTCGGCGCGAAGACTCAAACGAGCCATCGGCGCCGCCCGCCGACTCACTTGACCATCGCGCTCATCGCCGGCGCCACCGGTTCCCAGCGGCCGCCCCGCACCTGGTCGATGCCGGCAAATTCGGGGCTGACATGGTTGGCCGCAAAACCCTGGCGCGAGTAGGTCGTGAAATCCTGATGCCCGACCGCCGGTGCGGCCTTGGCAAAACTCTCGGCCGTGAGGTTGCGTCCGGCGGCCTGTAGCACGGCGATGAACCAGTCGGTGTACGAGTAGGCGTTGGCCGCGTTTTCGTCGGCGTCGGCGCTGAACTTCTGCTTGTACGCGGCCAGGAATTTCTGCGCTTGCGCATTCCCGCTGCTGCTGTCATGCATCTGCCAGCCGCCGATGCCGTAGAGCCCTTCGACGGCCTCCTTGCCCAGACGCGCGACGATGCTGCTGCGGCCGGGCAGCGCCGACAGCACCTTGACGTTGTTCCAGCCGAGTTTCTTGACCTCGCTCATCACGCCGATGGTTTCGCGCACCACGGTGGCCGCGACGATGAGGTCGACATCGGCGGCCTTCATGCGTGCCACCTGAGAAGAAAAATCGATATCGCCGACCTTGTACGCGGCCTCGGCGGCGACCGTCAGGTTGGCTGCCTTCAAGGCGCTGTTCACACCGGCGCGCACGAGATCGCCGAAGGGGCCTTCCTGGTAAATCACGCCGATCTTCTTGGTCCCCCAAGTCTTGATCGCCCACGACAGGCCGGTCGCCGTGGTGCCGTCGTAGTTCTGCACCGTGGTGAACAGCAGCGGGCTGTTGCCCGACACCTTCTGGATGATCGCGCTGGCCGCCCACGGCGCAAAGACGACCACGCCGGCATCGGTGGCAGCCTTGACGGTCGCCGCATTCGGGCCCGAGCCGAAGCTGTTGATGAGCGCGAAGACGTCGTCGGTGCGGATCAGTTTTTGCACCGCGCGCACCGCCATCTGCGGCTGGCTGCCGTTGTCCTCGACCACCAGGCGCAGCTTGCGGCCATGCACGCCGCCGGCAGCATTGGCTTCGTCGATGCGCAACTGCATCGCGTTGCGCAGCATCGGCATGCCGGCCGCAGCGGGGCCGGACAGGTCGAGGTGGCTGCCGAGCACGATCTCGGTATCGCTCACGCCACCGGCCTGGGCGCTGGCGGCCAGGCCGAGCAGGCTCGCGGCCAACCATCGTTGAATGCGGTTCATGTTGATCTCCTTTGACTGAGGGGTTGGCTGCATCGTGACCGCTGGCGCGCCGGTCTTCAATCCGGGTACATGCTGTTGATCAGCGTGCCGTACTTGCGCAGCACCAGCTTGCGCTTGAGTTTCATCGTCGGCGTGAGCTCTTCGTCTTCGGCGGTGAGCAACTGGTCGATGATGCGAAAGTCCTTGACCTGCTCGACCCGCGCCAGGCGCTGGTTGGCGAGTTCGATCTGCTCGGCGATCAGCGCCACCACCAAGGGGGCGCAGGCCAGGCTGGCGAAGTCGGTATACGGCACCTGGCTCTCCTGCGCAAAACGCGCGACCTGTTCGGGGTCGATCATGATCAGCGCGGTGATGAAGCGCCGGCCCTCGCCGACCGCCACCGCGTCGGTGATGAAGGGGCTGAACTTGAGCAGGTTTTCGATCAGGCTCGGCGTGATGTTCTTGCCGCCAGAGGTGATCAGGATGTCTTTGAGCCGATCGCGGATCGCCAGTTCGCCCTGCGCCGAAATCTCGGCGCAGTCGCCGGTGTGCAGCCAGCCTTCAGCGTCGATCGCCTCGCTGGTTTTTTGCGGCTGGCCCCAGTAACCGGCAAACACATTCGGGCCGCGCACCAGCAATTCGTCGTCGACGCCGAGCCGCAGTTCGATTCCCGGGCCGGGCACGCCGGCCCAACCCAGGCGCACCGCGCCCGGCCGTGTCGCACTGACAAAGCCGCAGGTCTCGGTCATGCCAAACGCTTCACGCAGCTCGATGCCCAGCGCCAGCATCCAGCGCACCAGGTCCGGCGGCACCGGCGCGGCGCCGGTGAGTGCGGTCTTGACCTCGGCCAGGCCCAGGAACCGGCGCAGATGGTGGAAGGCCAGCGTCGCCAGCAGCCGCTCGACCGCGCTCGGCGCGATCGGGGCGGTGGTGGCGGTTAGCGCGCCGCTGCCGTGCAACGCGGCGCGGTGGCGCTGCTCGGCGTCAGCCAGCGCGCGGGCATAAACCCAGCGTGCCGGCGCGATCGCGTCGCGCATGAAGAGCGTCACCTGTGAATGCAGTTTTTCCCAGAAGCGCGGCGGCGCGAAGAGCACCTGCGGCTGCACTTCGCGCAGGTCATTGAAGACGGTGCCGCTGTTTTCCGGGAAGTGCACGACGAGGCCGACGCTGAGCGGGTTGTAGACACTCGCCATGCGCTCGGCGATATGGCACAGCGGCAGGAACGACAAGGTGCGGTCGCCTGCCGCGGCGTCGAGGTAAGCCGGCGCCTGCCCGATCTGCGCGATCACATTCGCACCGCTGATCATCGCGCCCTTGGGCTCGCCGGTGGTGCCCGAGGTGTAGACCAAAAAGCTGATGTCGCCGGGCAACGCAGCGTCGATCGCGACGTCAAACGCGGCGGCGTTTTGGGGGCCATCGGGCCCGGCGGCGAGCGCGAAGCCGCGCTGCACCAGGGTGTCGAAATAGCCGACTTGCAAATCGGTGAGCCCGCGCAAGCCCTCGCGGTCGAGCACGATGATCTGGCGCAGCGCCGGGCAGCGGTCGCGCACCGCCAGCACCTTGTCGAGCTGTTCCTGGTTTTCGACAAACAGCAAGACGCTGCCGGAGTCGACCAGCACATGCAGCACCTGCTCGGCCGACGCGGTGGGGTAGATGCCGTTGCCGATGAGGCCGGCACAGATCGCGCCGAGGTCGGCAAACAGCCATTCGGGCCGGTTCTCGGCGAGCACCGACACCACCTCGCCGCGCTGGTAACCCAGCTCGAGCAGGGCCAGCCCGACAGCGCGAACATGTTCGTAGTACTGCGCCCAACTGAAGCCCTGCCAGAGCCCGCGGCGTTTGCAACGCAGGGCCGGCAACGCGCCCCATTCGGCGCAGCGCGCGCGGAACAGCCGCTGCGGTGTCGGATGTGCTGCCAGCAGCGTTGTCAGCGCCGCGCCGGGTTGCGCATTCAGCGCATTCAGCATATTCAGCGCCATGTCTTGCGCCGCCGCCATCTTGCCGTGCCGCTCAGGCCCGCGGCCCGGCCGAGGCCGAGGTAGGACTCGCGCACATCGGCCTTTTTCAACAGCGCTTCGCAGCGGTCGGCAGCGACGACGCGGCCGAGTTCGAGCACATAACCGTCATGCGCATGGGCGAGCGCGACCGCAGCGTTCTGCTCGACGACCATGACTGCGGTGCCGGTGTCCTGCGCGATGCGGTCGATGATCTTGAAGATCTCGTAGGTGAGCAAAGGCGACAGCCCCAGCGAAGGCTCGTCGAGCATCAGCAGCTTGGGCGCCGACAACAGCGCGCGGCCGATCGCGAGCATTTGCTGCTCACCCCCCGACAGCAGCCCGGCGTGCTGCGCCTGGCGCTCCTGCAGGCGCGGAAACCAGGCCAGCACACGCGCCAGATCGGCCCGCACCACGTCGCCGTCGCGCCGCGCATAGGCGCCCATCAGCAGGTTGTCGCGCACGCTCAGGAAGGGGTAGACCTGGCGGCCTTCAGGCACCAGCACCAGGCCGCGGCGGCAGACTTCGTCGGCATCCAGCCCGTGCACCGGCTGGCCTTCGAACCAGACCCCGCCCTTGAACGGGTCGATGACACCGGCCAGCGTATTCAGCAGCGTCGTCTTGCCAGCGCCGTTGGCCCCCAGCACCGCAACCACCGCGCCGCGCCGCACCTGCAGGTTGATGCCCTGGATCGCCAGCACCGGGCCGTACCAGGTCTCGAGGTTCTGCACCTCGAGCAGCGGCCGCTCGTTGGCGGTGGCGGTGGCGGTCATGTCCGTCACGCCACCGCCCCGCCGAGGTAGGCCGCGGCGACCAGCGGGTCGTGCTGGACTTCGGCCGCGCTGCCTTGCGCCAGCATCCGGCCCTGGGCCATGCAGATCACGCGGTCGGCGACTGCGCTGACCAGCGTCATGTCATGTTCGACCATGACCACCGTGATGCCGAGCTCGCTGCGGATATCGTCGATCCAGAATGCCAGCTCACGCGACTCTTCGGGGTTCAGGCCCGATGCCGGTTCATCCAGAAACAGCAGGCGCGGGCCGGTGGCCAGCGCGCGGCCGAGTTCGACGACCTTGCGCACCCCATAGGGCAGGCCGGCGACCGGGCTCAACCGGTGCGGCGAGAGGTCGAGAAACTCGATCACCGCTTCCACCGCCGCATGGGACTCTTCTTCGGCGCGCCGCGCCGCGCCGGTATGCAGCAACTGTTGCCACCAGGCGCCATGGCCAAAACGATGACGGCCGAGCAGCAGGTTGTCGAGCACGCTGGCGCCTTCGAAGAGCTCGATATTCTGGAACGTGCGCGCGATGCCGATTGCAGCGATGCGCTCGCGCGGCAGGCGGCCGATCGGCTGGCCTTCAAAATGCACCTCACCGGCAGTCGCATCGAAGACCCGGGTCACGACATTGAGCACCGATGTCTTGCCGGCGCCGTTGGGGCCGATCAAGGCCAGCACTTCGCCGGGCTGCACGCTGAAACTGAAGCCGTCAATCGCACGCACGCCGCCAAAGGCCAGGCTCAGGCCGCGGGCCTCGAACCACGCTGCGGCGCTCACCGGTGGCGCTCCGATTTCATATACCGCTTGCCGCGCCGGAAGGTGTCCCGCCGATAGAGCGGAAAGTTTTCCACGAGCGCGCGCAGCTTGAGCCAGCGACCATTCAGCCCGGCCGGCTCGAAGAGCACGAACAGCGCCAGCACGAGGCCGAAGACAAAGGTCTCGAGGCCAAACTGGCGCGCCATCACTTCGGGCAGCAGCGGCTTCAGGCGCGAGATCGCCGTCGGCAGCAGGCCGATCAACAGCGCCCCCAGGATCGCCCCGCGCAGGCTGCCCAGGCCGCCGATGACGACCATCAGCACCAGCTCCATCGACAGCAGCAAAGTGAAGGCGTCGGGCGTCAGGTATTTCAGGTGATGCGCGAGCAGCGCGCCGGCCAGCCCGGTGATGCTGGCCGATGCCGCAAACGCCGCGACCTTGACCTGCGCTACGGCCAAGCCGAGCGA
>JANOKR010000397.1:0-2384 GCA_031419315.1 Betaproteobacteria bacterium | reverse complement strand
CCGAGCCCTTGATCTTCAGCATCGAGGCCTCGGGGCCGGGCGCATGAGATTTGCCTTCTTGCGAGATGAGCTTGAGGTTGGTGATCTCGAGTGCCATCAAGTCCATCTCGACCTGGGCCAGGCGGTCACGGAAGCGGCCGTCTGCGTACAGCCCCTCGGCCTTGGCGATGCGCTTGAGGCGCTCGAGTTCACGCTTGGCGCGATTCACCTCGCCGATACCGGTGCGCTCGTGGGCGAGCAGGTGTTTGGCGTAGGTCCAGCCCTTGTTTTCTTCGCCGACCAGGTTGTCGGCCGGCACCTCGACATTGTCGAACCAGACCTCGTTCACCTCGTGGCCGCCGTCGAGCATGATGATCGGGCGCACGCTGACCCCGGGGCTCTTCATGTCGATGAGCAAGAAGCTGATGCCGGTCTGCGGCTTGCCATCGCTGTTGGTGCGCACGAGACAGAAGATCCACTCGCCGTACTGGCCGAGCGTGGTCCAGGCTTTCTGGCCGTTGACAATGTAGTAGTCACCACGGCGCTCGGCCTTGCACTTGAGCGACGCGAGGTCGGAGCCCGAACCCGGCTCGCTGTAACCCTGGCTCCACCAGACATCGCCGCTGCTGATGCCCGGCAGGTGGCGGGCCTGTTGTTCGCGCGAGCCAAAGGCCATGATCACCGGCGCCACCATCACCGGGCCAAACGGCACGATACGCGGCGCGCCGGCCAGCGCACATTCTTCTTCGAACAGATGGCGCTGCACGGCAGTCCAGCCCGGGCCGCCAAACTGCTCGGGCCAGGCATAACCATGCCAGCCCTTTTTGCCCAGGATGCGCGCCCAGCGCTGCTGGTCTTCACGCGACAGATGCAGCGCGTTGTGGACCTTGTGGCTGATGTCGGCGGGCAGGTTAGCGGCCACCCAGTCGTGGATGCCGGCGCGGAAGTCGAGTTCTTCCGCCGTGAAGTCGAGGTTCATCGCTTGCTCCGTGGCGCTGGGGCGCGCCGGTCGATGCGGGGTCTGGGATGCGGGATGCGTCAGGTCGCGTTTTAGCATGACCGTTCGCTGCCGCGCTGTCGGGGCTGCGACAGCGCCGCGCTCCTTATCATCGGGCTGATGGCCGAGACTGCGACTGCGAGCGCTACCGCGACGGCGAGCGTGTCGAGCCCCGGCTACCGCGCGACGGTGGCCGCGCTGGCGCTGGGCCAGCTGCTGAGCTGGGCAGCGCTGTACTACGCCTTCTCGTCGTTCGTGCTGCCGATGACCCGCGACCTGGGCTGGAGCAAGGCCACCTTGATGGGCGCCTTCACGCTCGGGTTGGCGACCTGGGGCGCCTGCACCTACGCGGCCGGCGCCGCGGTCGACCGCGGCCAGGGCCGCGTGCTGATGACGGTCGGCGCACTGCTCGGGGCGGCCGGGTTTGCGATCTGGTCACTCGCTGCCACGCCCTGGGTTTTGTACGCCGCCTGGGCGCTGCTCGGCGCGTCGATGGCGATGACCCTCTACGAGCCGGCGTTCAACGTCTTGACGAAAAAATACCCGCTGCAATACCGCGACGGCATCACGGCGTTGACGCTCGTCGGCGGCTTTGCCAGCACGCTGTCTTTCCCCGCGGTGGCCGCGTTGATCAACGGGCTTGGTTGGCGAGCGGCCTTGATGGTCATCGCCGCGGTGTTGGCCTTCGGTATCGCGCCGCTGCACGCCTGGGCCTTGCGCGGGCCGGCGCTGGTCAACGCGCCGGTGTTGGTCGACGACGCCGGTTTGGCGCTGAGCGTTGCCGAATCGTCGACGCTGCACGCTGCGTTGCGGACACGCGCGTTCTGGCTGCTGGGCTTGAGCTTCACGCTGTACTCGTTTGCGTCGGCAGCGCTCTGGGCGCATGTGATGCCGGCCTTTGCGCAGCGCGGCATTGACGAGACTGCGGCTCTCGCCGTGCTGATCTGGATCGGCCCGGCGCAGGTCGCAGGCCGGCTCATGTATGCCTGGGCCGGCCGCGCGGTGCCGCTGCGCCGCCTGGGCGTCTATGTGCTCTGCGGCCTGCCGGCATCTTTGACGCTGCTCGCGCTGAGCACCCACCCGCTGGCGTTGATCGGCTTTGCGCTGCTCTTCGGCATCGCCAACGGCCTGGTCACGATCGTGCGCGGCGGCCTGGTGCCCGAATACTTCGGCCGCGCCCATGTCGGCCGCGTCGGCGGTGCGATGTCGGCGCTGGGCCTGCTCGCCCGCGCCGCAGCGCCGCTGCTCGTGGCCTGGTGGCTGCTCTGGCTGCCCGGGTACCGCGAGGTGCTGTTGGCGCTGGCCGTGCTGGGGGTTGGGGCAGTGGTGGCGTTTGCGTTGGCAAAAAGGCCGGGGGCGTGACCTGAAAGACAAGGAGATGGCGATGCGATTGATTGCAAAATGCAAG
>JANOKR010000396.1:0-14488 GCA_031419315.1 Betaproteobacteria bacterium | reverse complement strand
ACGGCGGGTGGATGTTGTAGCCCAGCAGTTGCTGGATTCTTTCTGGGTAACTGGCGACGACCGCCGGCGGCACGCTGAGCAGCATCGTCTCCATCTGTCGGCCCCAGGCGACGCAGTATTGCGGCGTGATCAGCAGCCTGGGCGCATTGCTGCGGTTGGCGCCGCCCCGGTGCCACAAGGTGCCCATCGCGAGCATCAGCGAGCCGGCGGGCATCAGCACTGGAGTCAGATCCGGGTGGTCTTCATCGACGATCTGCTCGTAGCCCGGTGTCAGACCGGGCGCATCACCACGATGGGCTTGCTCACCCCAGCGGTGGCTGCCCGGGATGATCTCGGTCGGCCCGTTGTCGGGCGTGAATTCGTCGATGGTCCAGAAAGCGCTGATGCCGTACGGCGGACGCGGCCGCGGCACCTGATAGAAGCTGTCGTCGTAGTGCAGCGGCTGCACCGTCTCGCCCGGATGGGTATTGATCGCCAGACAGGCCGATAGCATGAAGTTGGCCCCGAGCATCGCTTCGCAGACGTCCAGCACCAGCGGGTGCGCGGCCAGTTTGGCGAAGACCGGGCTCTTGGCGAGCAGTGCATAAACACGCTCGCTGTGATACCCCTCGAAATCATTGCGGCCGGGCAGCAGGCCCTGCAAATGGGGCGCGAGCGCGGCGCGAATCGCGTCCAGTTCCGCTGCCGACAGCAGGGACGGCAGGATCACGTAGCCGTCGGTTTGCAGGCGGTCGAGCAAGACCGGCAGCGGCCCTGCCGGGTCCGAATAGGTCAGCGCGTGGTCAGGCGAGTGGTCAATCGAGTGGTCAAGCGATGCGGTCGTCACGGCAGCGTTCTCCTTACATGAATCGCGAGGCCAGTTCTTTCATGATCTCGTTGGTGCCGCCGTAGATGCGCTGCACACGCGCGTCGACATACATCTCGGCGATCGGTGTCTCCATCATGTAGCCATAACCGCCAAAGAGCTGCAGGCATTCGTCCATCACCTTGCACTGCTGCTCGCTGACCCAGGCCTTGGCGAGCGCCGCACGCGCACCGTCGAGTTCGCCGCGCAGGTGCGCGACCATGCAGGCGTCGACAAAGGCCCGCGTGGCGAGCACCGTGGCCTGCACCTCGGCGAGTTTGAAGCGGGTGTTCTGGAAGTCCCACACCGTCTTGCCAAAAGCCTTGCGTTCCTTGACATAGCGCAAGGTGTCTTCAAGCGCACGCTCCATCGCGCCGACGCCGCTCACCGCGATGATCAGGCGCTCCTGCGGCAACTGCTCCATCAACTGGAAAAAGCCCTGGCCTTCCTTGGCGCCGATGAGGTTGGCCACCGGCACGCGTACATCGTCGAAAAACAGCTCCGAGGTGTCCTGCGCTTTGAGGCCGACCTTGTCGAGCGGGCGGCCACGGCGAAAGCCCGGCGCGGCGTCGGTTTCCACCGCCAGCAGCGAAACCCCTTTGGCACCCGACTCGTCGCCGGTGCGGCAGACGACGATCACGAAGTTGGCGTTGCCGCCGTTGGTGATGAAGGTCTTGGCGCCGTTGACGATGTAGTCATCGCCGTCGCGGCGCGCGCTGGTGCGCACCGCCTGCAGGTCGCTGCCGGTGCCGGGCTCGGTCATCGCGATCGCGCTGATCAGCTCGCCGGTGCAGAAGCGCGGCAGCCAGCGGCGCTTTTGTTCTTCGGTGCCATAACGAAGCAGATAAGGCGCGACGATCGCCGAGTGCAGGCCACCGCCCCAGCCCGAGATATTGGCGCGCGCTGCCTCGAGCAGGATCACCGCCTCGTGGCCAAAGTCACCACCACCGCCGCCATAGGCTTCGGGGGTCGAGGTGCACAGCAGGCCATTGGCGCCGGCATCACGCCAGACCTCGGGGCCCATCCTGCCGGCAGCGCGGAACGCGGCCGCATGCGGCACCCAGCGCTGCTCGATATAGCGCCGGGCGGCATCCTGCAGCATCCGGTGTTCGTCGGTGATCCAAGGCGAGATGAAGTTGGGCAGGCTCATCGTTTGGGTTCCAGTTGCTTGCGCACGGTGGCGTTGATCAGGCGCAGCTCGGCCAGGCTGGCGTCGATATGCGCGCGTTTTTCCTCCAGGCCGGCGATCGCTGCATCGGTGCGGTCGAGCACAAAACGCATCTGCTGGAAACGACCCTCGCCATGGTCACCGTACAGATCGAGGTAATGTTTGATCTCC
Source organism: Betaproteobacteria bacterium (assembly GCA_031419315.1). Lineage (GTDB taxonomy): Bacteria > Pseudomonadota > Gammaproteobacteria > Burkholderiales > Burkholderiaceae_C > Rubrivivax. Next base: position 12,305 of record JANOKR010000396.1, on the reverse strand, counting down.
GACAGCGGCGCGCCGATCGCCTTGGAGCGCAGGATCAGCGCCAGCCGCGCACGGTCGCGCCGCGAATAGACGCGGGTGCCGTTGACCCGCCGCGGCTTGAGCAGGCCCTTGTCTTCGTAGAAGCGGATCGTGCGCAGTGTGATGCCAAACTCGGCGCACAACTCGGTGATGCCAAACAGTTCACCCGAGTCGTCGCTGCGGTGCGAATTGACCACCGCCTGGGCGATCGCCAACAGCGGCGACGCCGCGGCGGCGGCAGTTGCTGTCTTGGGCGCACGGCGGCGCGCCACCGGCTGGAGCATGTTCACAGGCCCTCAGACCACCCGCTGCAGTTTGAGCGCAACGCTCATGTCGCCCGAGACCTTGAACTTGCCCATCATGAAACCGGTGGCGGGCTCGAGCTCGCCGGTCATCAGCGCGCCCAGGTTGGCCAGCGTGATGGCGATCGTGCACTCGGCATCGATGTTGTCGTTGCTCACGGTATTGGGCATCGACTTGCCGTCGAGGTAGACCACGCCGTCGTCGCCGCAATCGAATTTGAGGGTGGCGTTGAGGCCGCTGGAGTCACCAACCTTGGTGCGCAGGGCTTCGGTGCAGGCTTGCAGGTCCATGGATTTCGTTCCTTGTATGGGCAGCTTGAGGTTGTGCATCCTAGCGTCGCGCGCTGCCGTTCGGATGCGCGTAATTCCCTAGATGGTATGGGCATGACGTTAACGTAAGCTGCGGGCTGGATTTGCGCCGCACCTGGGTGTGGCGCCACAAACCGATGCCCACACCAGCCGACGCCCCCATCAACACCGCCCCCGACGGCGACCCCATCGGGGCCAGCGCGCGCGGCTACGCCAGCGTCTTCCGCCCCGGGCTCTTCGCCGACCAGGTGCACTGGGTCACCGGCGGTGGCAGCGGCATCGGGCGTTGTGTTGCTCATGAGCTCGCCGCGCTCGGCGCCCAGGTGGTCATCAGTGGCCGCTCGCAGGACAAACTCGACCGCGTCGCCGCCGAGATCGTGGCCGATGGCGGGCGCTGCGTGACCACCGCCTTTGACATCCGCGACGAAGCCGCCGTCAAGGCCGGTGTCGCCGCAGTCATCGCCGAACACGGGCCGGTCACCGGGCTCGTCAACAATGCCGGTGGCCAGTTTCCGGCGCCGCTGCTGGCGATCAGCAAAAAGGGTTTTGATGCGGTGGTCGCGAACAACCTCACCGGTGGCTTTTTGATGATGCGTGAGCTGTTCAACCAATGCATGCAGGCCCACGGCGGCGCGATCGTGAACATGACCGCCGACTTCCGCAACGGCATGCCGGGCATGGGCCATTCTGGCGCCGCCCGTGCCGGCATGAGCAACCTGACGATGACCGCGGCGTTCGAGTGGGCGCATGCCGGCGTGCGCGTGAACGCGGTTGCGCCGGGCTGGATCGCGTCCAGCGGGATGGACACCTACGGCGGCGCGATCAAGCTGCTGATTCCCAAGCTGAAAGGCCAGGTGCCGATGCGGCGCATGGGCGTCGAAGCCGAGGTCAGCGGCGCGATCGTTTTTTTGCTGTCGCCCGCGGCCGCCTTCATCTCCGGCGTCACGGTGCAGATCGATGGTGCGGCGTCGCTGGGCAGCGGCATCTTCCCGCTCGGCGCTGAATCGGCGTCGAAACCTTTTGACGGTTTTCACCGCGCGGTAGTCCCCGAGGTGCTGCGCTGATGCCGGTTCTGCAAAGCCGGATCGTCGCCGCGTCGGCGGCCTTTGTCGCCAACGCCCAGCGCATGCAGGAGCGCCTGGCCGAAGTCCGCGCGCTCGAGGCCAAGGTGGTCGCCGAATCGGCGTCCAAACGCGAGCGGTTCGACAAGCGTGGCCAGTTGCTGCCACGTGAACGCGTCGCGCGGCTGATCGACCGCGGCAGCGATTTTCTCGAGCTGTCGACGCTCGCGGGCTTAAGCATGCACGACGACGACGGCAAGAAGGCCGTGCTCGGCGGCGGCTCGATCGTCGGCATCGGTGTCGTCGCCGGCAAGCGGGTGCTGGTCTCGGCCAGCGACAGCGGCATCAAGGGCGGCACGATCGCGCCGATGGGCTTGAAGAAGGCGCTGCGCGCACAGGAACTCGCGCGCGACAACAAACTGCCGTTGATCGCACTGGTTGAGTCGGGCGGCGCGAACCTGATGTACCAGGCCGAGATTTTTGTCGATGGCGGCCGCACCTTCGCCAACCAGGCGCGGCTCTCGGCCGCCGGCATCCCGCAGGTCGCGGTGGTGCATGGCGCGTCAACTGCCGGTGGCGCCTACCTGCCGGGTTTGAGCGACTATGTCGTGCTCGTGCGCGGCCGCTCGAGCATCTATCTTGCCGGCCCGCCGCTGGTCAAGGCCGCGATCGGCGAAGACGCCACCGAAGAAGAACTCGGTGGTGCGTTGACGCACGCCGAGGTCACCGGCCTGGGTGAATACCTGACCGAAAACGACGCCCATGCCATCGCGCTCACTCGCGAGCTGATCGACAAGCTCGAATGGGATCTGGTGGCTTCAACTGTTAGCGCTAACAATTCACCTGAGCCGCTGTTCAGCAGAGATGAGCTGATCGGCATCGTGCCCGCCGACGAGCGCGAACCGTACGACGTGCGCGAGGTCATCGCGCGCATCGTCGATGGCTCCGACTTCCTCGAGTTCAAGGCGAGTTACGCCGCCGACACGGTCTGCGGCCACGCCCGGCTGCACGGCCACCGCGTCGGCCTGATCGGCAACAACGGCCCGATCCAGCCGAATGGCTCGACCAAGGCGGCGCAGTTCATCCAGCTCTGTGACCAGTCGGGCACGCCGCTGCTGTTTTTGCAAAACACCACCGGCTATATGGTCGGCTCGGCCGCCGAGCGCGCCGGTGCGATCAAACATGGCGCGAAGATGATCCAGGCGGTGGCCAACGCCCGGGTGCCCAAATTCACGGTCGTGCTGGGTGGCTCGTTTGGCGCTGGCAACTACGGCATGTGCGGGCGCGGTTTTGATCCGCGTTTCATCTTCAGCTGGCCATCGGCGCGCACCGCAGTGATGGGCGGCGCGCAGGCGGCCAAGGTGATGGATATCGTCAACCGCAACAAGTTGGAGCGCATGGGCGCCCCGGCGAATGAAGCAGCCCTGGCCGCGATGAGCGATGCGCTGCGGCGCCGGCTCGACGCCGAATCGACCGCCCTCTTCGGCACCGCGCGGCTCTGGGACGACGGCATCATCGACCCCCGTGACACCCGGCACATCATCGGCCTGTGCCTGCAGATTACCGCCGAGGCTGCACGGCGCACGCTGCGCCCCAACACCTTCGGTATTGCCCGACTCTGATCGAACAATCAAACCACCATGATCTTCACCACCGAACACCGCCAGCTCGAAGACACCGTGATCCGCTTTGTCGACAGGGAGATCAACCCCTTTGTCGCCGAATGGGAAAAGGCCGAACAGTTCCCGAGCCACGAGTTGTTCAAGAAGCTCGGTGACGTCGGCTTGCTCGGCCTGAAATACCCCGAGGAATACGGTGGCGGCGGTCTGGACTTCAGCTATTCAATGGTCATGGCCGAAGCCCTTGGCCAATGCAACTGCGGCGGCGTGCCGATGGCCATCGGCGTGCAGACCGACATGGCCACACCCGCGCTGGCGCGCTTCGGCTCTGACGAGTTGCGGCGCGAATATCTAACGCCGACGATCGCCGGCGACTATGTCGCCTGCCTCGGCGTCAGCGAGCCCGGCGGCGGCAGCGATGTCGCCGCGGTCAAGACCAGCGCCAGGGTCGACGGCGGCGACTACGTCATCAACGGCACCAAGATGTGGATCACCAACGGCTTGGCTGCCGACTGGTGCTGCCTGCTCGCCAACACTTCCGAAGGCCCAGCCCACAAAAACAAGAGCCTGATCGTGGTGCCCATGGATGCCCCGGGCATCAGCAAACAAAAGATCCACAAACTCGGCATGCATTCGTCGGACACCGCACAGCTGTTCTTCGACAACGTGCGCGTGCCGCGGCGCAATCTGATCGGCCAGGAAGGGATCGGCTTCACGCTGCAGATGTTGCAGTTCCAGGAAGAGCGGCTCTACGGCGCGGCGGGTTCGCTGCGCAGCCTGGACCGGCTCATCGACCAGACCATCGACTACACACGTCAGCGCAAGGCGTTTGGCAAAAGCATTCTCGACAACCAGGTCGTGCACTATCGTTTGGCCGAGCTGCGCACCGAGGTCGAAGCGCTGCGCGCGCTGACCTACCGCGCGGTCGAGCTGTATGTCAGCGGCAAGGACGTGACCCGGCTGGCGTCGATGGCCAAGATCAAGGCCGGCCGCCTGACCCGCGAAGTCGCCGACTCGTGTTTGCAGTATTGGGGCGGCATGGGTTACACCGCTGACAACCCGATCGCACAGGCCTACCGCGACGGCCGGCTGATCTCGATCGGCGGCGGTGCAGACGAGGTCATGCTCGGCATCATCTGCAAGCTCGAAGGCACCTTGCCGGGCAGAAGCTGAAGGCCGCCCAATGAACACCGCCCCAGACAGCCCGACCCCCGCAGCAGATTCAGCGAGCTCAGCAAGCGCGGCAGGTTCGCCAACTTCAGCCAGCGCAGCCGGCGAGTTTGAAACCCTGCTCGTGCGCCGCGAGGCGGGGGTGCTGCATGTCACGCTGAACCGGCCGCAGGCGCGCAACGCGATGACGATGGCGATGGTGCGCGAGTTGAAGATGGTGCTTGCCGGTGCGCAGTCGGCGGGTGGCGTGCGGATCCTCGTGTTGCGCGGTGCGGGCGGGCATTTTTGTGCCGGTGCCGATTTGAAGGACATGGCCGCGGCGCGTGCCCGCGCATCGCAGGCCGATGACCGGGAGCGCCATCTCGACCCCGCACCCGACCCGCTGGCCGAGGTCAACCTGCACTTTGGCGAACTCTGTGTGGCCTATGCCAACACCGGCATCGCCGTCGTCGCCGTGCTCGAAGGCACGGTGATGGGCGGCGGTTTTGGCCTGGCCTGCGTCGCCGATGTCGCCATCGCCGCTGACGATGTGGTCTTCAGGCTGCCCGAGACCAGCATCGGCGTTGTGCCAGCGCAGATCGCGCCGTTTTTGATCGAGCGCCTGGGTTATGCCGAGGCCAAGCGCCTAGCCGTCACCGGTGGGCGTGTCGACGCAAGCCAGGCGCTGGCGCTGCGGCTGGTGCATGAGGTGCATGCCGCGACTGCGATCGATGCCGCGTTGGCGCGAGTGCTGGGCGAAATCCTGCGCTGTGCGCCGGGCGCGCTGGCCGCCACCAAGGCGCTGCTTGCGCAGTCCCGCTTCACACCGGCAGCGGCAATGGTCGGCATCGCCGCGGCGGTGTTCTCGCGAGCGGCACAATCGGCCGAAGGTGTCGAAGGCACACTCGCGTTTATCCAGAAACGCAAGCCAAAATGGGCGCCGCAGTGAGCGCTCCTGCGTGCCGCGTGGTATGCGAATCGCGCGCAGGCGAGTTCCCCGCGGTGACCCGGCATGTATAAGAAGATTCTCATTGCCAACCGCGGGGAAATCGCCTGCCGCGTGATGCGCACCGCCCATCGGCTCGGCTATCAAACGGTGGCCGTCTTCAGCGATGCCGATGCCAGCGCTTTGCACGTCCGCATCGCCGGCGAAGCGGTGCATATCGACGCCTCGCCTGCGGCCGACTCGTATCTGAATATCGCCGCGCTCATCGCCGCGGCGCGCGAGACCGGCGCCGATGCGGTGCATCCGGGTTACGGATTTTTGTCAGAACGTGCCGACTTTGCTCAAGGCTGCGTCGATGCCGGCCTGGTTTTCATCGGCCCGCCGCCAGCAGCGATCGAGGCGATGGGCAACAAGGCCGAGGCCAAACGCCGCATGCTCAGCGCCGGGGTGCCCTGCGTGCCTGGATATCTCGGCGACGACCAACACGCCGACCTGAGCGCCAACGAGATTGATGCGCGACTGCGCAGCGAGGCCGTTTCGCTCGGCCTGCCGCTGCTGGTCAAAGCCGTCGCCGGTGGCGGCGGGCGCGGTATGCGGCTAGTGCAGACCTTGAGCGATTTGCCGGCTGCGCTGGCCAGTGCGCGGCAGGAATCGATCAGCGCTTTTGGTGATGGCCGGCTGATGCTCGAACGGCTGATTGCCGACGGCCGCCACATCGAAGTCCAGATCTTTGCCGACAACCATGGCAACGCGGTGCACCTGGGCGAACGTGATTGCACGTCACAACGGCGGCGGCAGAAAGTGATTGAAGAAGCGCCGAGCCCGATCGTCGACGCGGCGATGCGCGAGACCATGGGGCGCGATGCGGTGGCCGCTGCGCTGGCAGTCGGTTATCGCGGCGCCGGCACGGTGGAGTTCATCGTCGACGCACAGCGGCGGCACTACTTTCTGGAGATGAACACCCGGCTGCAGGTCGAACATCCGGTCACCGAATGCATCACCGGATTCGACCTCGTCGAATGGCAGTTGCGCATCGCCGCGGGCGCGCCGCTGCCGGCGCGGCAGCAGGACATCCGGTTCAGCGGCCATGCGATCGAAGCCCGGCTGTACGCCGAAGACCCGTATGACGGTTGGGCACCGCAGGCCGGCCACATCACCGGCTGGCGGCCGCAGCGGGCAGGCGTGACGCAAGTGCGCATCGACCATGGCATCGAAGCCGGCGGCGAAGTCACGCCGTATTACGACGCGATGGTCGCCAAGTTCATCGCCCATGGCAGCGACCGCAACGATGCGATCCGGCGCCTGCGCCACGCGCTGGCCGAGACGCCGCTGTTTGGTGTCAAGAACAATGGCCGTTTTTTGTGCGACCTGCTTGAGCACCCGGATTTTGTGCAAGCGCAGATGACCACCACGCGGCTCGATGAATGGGCCGCTTCGGCTGCGCCGCTGCTGCAACGGCCGGCGCCCCCTGCCGAGGCGTGGCGGGTGGTCGCGGCGCTGCGCGCAGCGGGCCGCGTTGGCCGGGTCGCCAAGTTGGGCGTGCGCCCGGCCAGCGTCGCGCAGTTCGACCTCACGCTCGAATGTGCGGGCCAGACGCAGGTGCATCGCACACCGCCGGAAGGCGTGACCCTGCTCGGGCTTGCCGATGGCGAACTGCGGGCCATCGTCGACGGCGTGCAGCGGCGTTACGCCTGCGTGCACGACAGCAAACAAACGTCGATCGCCATCGACGCGGCCGTGTTCAGCTTCACCGAAGCTTCGCCGGTGCCCCAGGTTTACAGCGCTGCCGACGCCGGCCGCGCGCGCGCGCCGGTCGCTGGTGTTGTTGCACAAGTGCTGGTCAAGGTTGGTGATGCGGTCAGCGCCGGCCAGCCGCTGTTGAGTGTCGAAGCAATGAAGATGGAAATGTGGCTCAACGCCGCCGCCGCCGGCACCGTGCGCGCGCTGCACGCGGTGCCAAAAAGTGCGGTGGCTGCAGGCGCCGTGCTTGTCGAACTGGAGTTGTCATGAGCCTGCCCGGCCGCCCGAAAGGCGAATTCACCGCAGTGCGAAACACGGAGGTTTCCTGATGACCAAGGCCATCATCACCTGCGCCCTCACCGGCGTATTGACCAACCCCAAGCAGCACCCGGTGCCGGTAACCCCGGCGCAGATGGCCGCTGAGGCGCGCGACGCCTTCAACGCCGGCGCCAGCATCATGCATGTGCATCTGCGCTCGCAGGAAGACGGTTACGGCCATCTGCCGAGCTGGGAGCCCGATGTCGCTGAAAGCGTGGTCGACGCCATTCGTGCCGCCTGCCCGGGCGTGATCATCAACCTGACCACCGGCGTCGTCGGCCGCGACATCAGCGGCCCCGTCGCCTGCCTGCGGCGCGTGCAGCCCGAGATCGCCGCCTGCAATGCCGGCAGCCTGAACTACCTGAAGATCAAGGACAACGGCGAATGGGCCTGGCCGCCGATGGTCTTTGACAACCCGGTGAGCAAGGTCGAGGCGATGCTTGCGGTGATGCACGAGACCGGCACCCACCCGGAGTTTGAATGTTTCGACGTCGGCATCGTGCGCGCCGTGGGCATGTACCTGAAGGCCGGTTTGTTCACCGGCGTGGCCGAGTACAACTTCGTGATGGGCGTGGCCAGTGGCATGCCCTGTGACGCCGACCTGCTCAAGCTCTTGCCGCGCTATATGGCGCCCGGCGCGGTCTGGCAGACCACCCTCATCGGCCGCAGCGAGATCTGGCCGGTGCACCAGCTAACGGCCGACCTGGGTGGCATGCTGCGTAGCGGCCTGGAAGATACTTTTTACCTGCCCGATGGCGAACGTGCCAGCGGCAACGGCGTTTTGATCGAAGCGCTGGCGGCATGTGCCCGGCGCGCCGGTCGCGAGATCGCGTCGCCGCTGGAGGCGCGTTCGACGCTGGGGCTCAAGGCCGCACCGGTCGCCGCATGACCGCCGCGACCGGCGCGCCGGGCAGTGCCAGCGCAGCGCCACCGCGCAGCAGCGTCGAGCAGGCGCGCCTGGACGCTGCGCTGACGCAGCTCTTTGAGCAGCGCATCACCTTCAATCAAATCCTGGGCCTGCATGTGCTGGCGCTGCGCCCGGGCGACGTGCGCATCGGCTTCGAGATGCGCCCGACGCTGGTCGGCCAGTACAGCACCGGGCGGCTGCACGGCGGGGTGACGTCGGCGGCGCTTGACAACGTCGGCGCGCTGGCCTTGATGGTCGCGATCGCCGACCACCACCGCGGCGAGACCGCGATGCAGGTGATGCAGCGGTTCTCGCGGATGGGCACGATCGACCTGCGTGTCGACTACCTGCGCCCCGGCCAGAGCGAGCGCTTCGAGGCCAGTGCCGAGGTCATGCGACTGGGCGGGCGCGTGGCGACGACGCAGATGCGATTGAGAGCTGCCGACGGCACGCTGGTCGCTACCGGCGCGGCGGCCTACATCGTGTCATGAGCCACCGGCCCGAATTCGCCGTGCATGAGTTGCGCTTTGCGCATGTCGCATCGGGCGCCCGCATCGCCTGGGCGCGCAGCGGGCGTGCCGGGCGCAGCGGGAGCAGCGGGCGCAGCGGGCAAACGAGCGCACCGGTGCTGGTGCGCGTGGCGCACTGGATGACCCATCTCGAATACGACCTGCGCTCGCCGATCTGGCAGCCCTGGCTGGAGCGCCTCGGTGGCTCGTTCGACCTCGTGCGCTACGACGAGCGCGGCTGTGGGCTGTCGGGTGCCGATGCTGTCGAGCTCGGCATCGACGCCGCGGTCGAAGAGCTCGAAGTTGTCGTGGATGCCGCCGTCGGCGTCGACGGTCGCGCTGCGGCTGGCGATACGCGCGGCGCCCACCCCACGCGCCGTGTCGCATTGCTCGGCATCTCCGGCGCCGCGGCGACGGCCGTCGCCTACGCCGCCCGCCACCCGGAGCGGGTTTCGCACCTGGTGCTGCTCGGCAGCTATGCACGCGGCTTGCTCAGGCGTGAGCCGAGCGCCGACGCCCGCGCCTATTTCGAAGCCACGATGCGCATGATCGAACTCGGCTGGGGCCGCGCCAACTCACCCGTGCAGGCCTACTTCACCGCGACCATGCAGCCAGAATGCAGCGCCGCAGAAGCCGCGGCGATGAACGAACAACAGCGCTTGAGCTGCGACGGCCAACGCGCCGCACGGATCGCCCGCGCCCGCGCGATGCTCGACGTGGTTGACCTCGCCAGCCGAGTGCGCACGCCGACCCTGGTGCTGCACGGCAGCGGCGACGGCACGGTCTCGCCGGAGAGCGGCCGCGAACTCGCCGCTTTGATCCCCGGCGCGCGTTTCGAGACCTTGCCCACACGCAACCATGTCCCTTCGGCCGGCACGCCGGCCTTCGACCGGTTTGTGCAGGTGATGAGCGACTTTGTGCTGGGTGCTTCGACGCCTCGGCCGACGCTGACACCACGCGAGATCGAGTTGTTGCGCCATGTCGCTGCCGGTTTGGACAACCTACAGATCGCCGCGCAGATGACGATTGCACAGAAGACGGCGCGGAACGCGCTGTCGCTGCTGTACCGCAAGCTTGGCGTCGAGGGCCGCCCGCAGGCAATCGTGCGCGCCCGGGACATCCTGGGCGAATAGTCTGCCCGGTGCGTCCGGTCCGGGACGGCTGTCCCCTTCACACGCCGGCTGGCGCGTGGCTCAATGCGGCTCCACCCGAAGGAGCCCACGATGTTCATCCAACGCCACGACGCCCGCCTGCTCGCCAACAGTTTTGGCACCGGCCCGATGACGCTGCTCGCGCTTGGCGGCTGGACGGGCAGCGGCGAGATGTGGCACGACGTCTTTGGCCACCTGCCGCACTGGCGCTGCATCAGCTATGACCACCGTGGCAGCGGCGCCAGCAGCCACCAGGGCCGGATCACGGTGCGCGCGATGGTCGACGACCTGATCGCGGTGGCCGACACGATGCAGGTCGGCCGCTGTGTGCTGGCCGCCGAATCCGCCGGCTGCGGCATTGCGCTCGAAGCGGCGCTGCTGGCGCCTGAACGGTTTGCCGGCCTGGTGCTGGTCGGCGCCGCCTGGCAGCGGCCGGCGCCGGGCTCGCAGGATGGTTTCATCAGGAATCTGCGCGCCAACTACAGCGCCACGCTGCGTGCATTCATCGACGCCTGCCTGCCGGAGCCGCAGACCGAAGACCTGCGCCGTTGGGGTTTGCAGATGCTGCAGAAAGCGACGCTGGAGAACGCCATCGAGCTGATCGAATGCCGCGCCGAACTGACCGTGCAAGACCATCTTGCGCGCATCAAACTGCCGGCGCTGCTGATCCACGGCAGCGCCGATGTGATCGTGCCACCGGCCAGCTCGCAGGCGCTGGCCCAGTTGCTGCCCGATGCCGAGTTGCATCTGCTGCCGGGCCTCGGCCATGTGCCGCTCTGTACCCGGCCGGCCTTGGTGGCGCAGCTCATCGAATCGCGTTTTGTCAACGCCGAGGTCAAGCGTGCGTGTGCTGTCTGAATGTATGGTCTGCCTGAGCGGCTCGCATTGACAACGGGCCACACCGGGCGGCCTGGCACCGGGCGGCTACCATCCCGGGCACGCCTGTATGCCCGACCCCGGAGCCGCCGCCCTTGCTTAAACCAACACCCACCCGCCCTGCCGCTTTGGCCAGCATCACTCTCGCCGTCGGCTTGGCGCTGGCCGCCATCACCTTGCCGAGTTGTGTCGAAAGCCGAACTGACACCGTGCCGCGTGCGGTCACCGCTCGCGGTGCACTCAGCCCCGATGAGCAGGCGAATATCGATGTCTTCAAGCGCACGAGCCCGTCGGTGGTGCACATCACGACGCTGGAAAACCAGCGGGACATGTTTTCGATGAACGTGCAGCAGGTGCCGCGGGGCACCGGCACCGGTTTTGTCTGGGACTCCACTGGCCACATCGTGACCAACTTTCACGTCGTCCAGGGCGGCAGCGCTGCGCGCGTGACGCTTGCCGACCAGTCGACGCACACCGCCAAGCTGATCGGCGCCTTCCCCGACCGCGACCTCGCAGTGCTGAAGATCGACGCGCCAAAAGACAAACTGCCGCCCTTGCCCATCGGCACCAGCCGCGACTTGATCGTCGGTCAGCGGGTCTACGCCATCGGCAACCCTTTTGGCCTGGACCAGACGCTGACCACCGGCATCGTCAGCGCGCTCAACCGCGAGATCGAATCGTTCAACCAGCGCACCATCCGCGGCGTGATCCAGACCGATGCGGCGATCAACCCCGGCAACAGCGGCGGGCCGCTGCTCGACTCTGCCGGCCGGCTGATCGGCGTCAATACGCAGATCGCCAGCCCGAGTGGCGCGAGTGCGGGAATAGGGTTTTCGATTCCGGTGGACGAGGTCAATCGCATCGTGCCGCGGCTGATCCGCGACGGCCGCTTCGTGCGCCCCGCGATCGGTGTCAGCGCCGGCCCGCCGGGCATGCACCGGTCACTGAACCTGCCGCGGGGCGTCGCGCTGGTGCAGGTCGGCGCCAACAGCCCGGCGTCGCGCGCTGGCTTGCAGGCTTTCCGCCGCGCTGGCAACGGCGAGGTCATCGCCGGCGACGTCATCACCGCAGTCGACAACGATGCCGTCAACGACCTCGACGACATGCTTGCCGCACTCGAGCGGCGCCAGCCCGGCGAGACCGTCACGCTGACCGTCGTACGCGCCGCGCAGACGCGCAAGGTGCCGGTGGTGCTGGTTGCTGGCGAATGAAATCTTGCGGCTGACAGCGGGCGAACGAGCAGGCCCCGGGCCCGCGCGGCGGGCTACGATGCGCCGGTGAGCAGCTCCATCTCCGTGCCGCTGTGGCTGGCCCTGGCCGTGGGCCTGCTCGCGGCCTGGGCGCTGCTCGACCGCCTGCTCTGGCCGTCGGCGCGCTGGTTCATCCGCAGCCGCACGAAT
>JANOKR010000395.1:0-3841 GCA_031419315.1 Betaproteobacteria bacterium | reverse complement strand
GCAGCAGCTCGAGTTCCGGCGCATGTTCAGCAACCCTGCCGACCCGCTGAACTGCTTCATCGACATCCAGGCCGGTGCCGGCGGCACCGAGGCCTGCGACTGGGCCCAGATGCTGCTGCGCCAGTACCTCAAATACTGCGAGCGCAAGGGTTTCAAGCCCGAGGTCATGGAAGAGACCGCGGGCGACGTTGCCGGCATCCGCAGCGCCACGATCAAGGTCGAGGGCGACTACGCCTTCGGTCTGCTGCGCACCGAAACCGGCGTCCACCGGCTGGTGCGCAAGAGCCCGTTTGATTCTGCCGGCGGCCGACACACGAGTTTTGCGTCGCTCTTTGTCTACCCCGAAGTCGACGATTCGATCGAGATCGAGATCAACCCGGCCGATGTGCGGGTCGACACCTTTCGCGCCAGCGGCGCCGGCGGCCAGCACATCAACAAGACCGACTCCGCGGTGCGCCTGACGCATATCCCGACGAATATCGTCGTGCAGTGCCAGAACGACCGCTCGCAGCACCGCAACCGCGATGAAGCCTGGCAAATGTTGCGCTCGCGCCTGTACGAATACGAAATGCAAAAGCAGCGAGTGGCGCAGCAAAAACTCGAAGACAGCAAGACCGATGTCGGCTGGGGCCACCAGATCCGCAGCTATGTGCTCGACCAGAGCCGGATCAAGGACCTGCGCACCGGCGTCGAAATCAGCAATACGCAGAAGGTGCTCGACGGCGACCTCGACCCCTTCATCGAAGCGAGCCTCAAGCAAGGCCTGTAAGACCTGGGCCTTGCCGCCAAGGCCGCCCCACCGAAAGCCACTGAAAGCGAACCCCATGCGTGAAGGCCCTGCCCTCGTCATCCACCGTGCCGACTATGCGCCGCCGGCATTCTGGATCCGCGCCGTCGATCTGAGCTTCGACCTCGACCCGGCCAAGACCATCGTCGCGAGCCGCTTGCAGGTCGAACGCAACACCGCTGCCGCGCCGGGGCAGCCGCTGCGCCTGCAAGGTGATGGCCTGAACCTGCTGCGGGTGATGTCGGGCGGCGAGAGTGTCTCCTTCCGCCACGACAACGGCGACCTCGTGATCGACAACCCGCCGGCGGGTGACGGCTTCACGCTGGAGATCCGCAACACCTGCGCGCCGGAAAAAAATACCGAGCTGTCGGGCCTGTATGCCAGCGGTGGCGGCCTGTTCACGCAGTGCGAAGCCGAGGGCTTCCGCCGCATCACCTATTTTCTCGACCGCCCGGATGTGATGGCGGTCTACACCGTCACGCTGCGTGGTGACCGCACGCGCTACCCGGTGTTGCTGAGCAACGGCAACCTCGTCGAGCAAGGCGACCTGGGCAACGGCCGCCACTTCGCGAAGTGGAACGATCCGTTCCCGAAACCAAGCTATCTCTTCGCACTCGTTGCCGCCGACCTCGTCGTGCGCGAGCAGCGCATCCGCACCCGTGCCGGCCGCGACCACCTGCTACAGGTCTATGTGCGCCGTGGTGACCTCGACAAGACCGAACATGCGATGCGCTCGCTGGTTGCCTCGCTGGTCTGGGACGAAGCCCGCTTCGGCCTCGCACTCGACCTTGAACGCTTCATGATCGTCGCGGTGCCCGATTTCAATATGGGCGCGATGGAAAACAAGGGCCTGAACCTGTTCAACACGGCATACGTGCTGGCCACCGCGGCGACCGCCACCGACGACGACTTTGCCGGCATCGAATCAGTCGTCGCGCATGAATATTTCCACAACTGGACCGGCAACCGCGTCACCTGCCGCGACTGGTTTCAGCTCTCGCTCAAAGAAGGCCTGACGGTTTTTCGCGACCAGGAATTCAGCATGGACATGGCCGGCAGCGCGTCGGCGCGCGCAGTCAAGCGGATCCAGGATGTGCGCCATCTGCGTGCGATCCAGTTCCCCGAAGACGCCGGCACGATGGCCCATCCGGTGCGGCCAGAAAGCTACTCGGCGATCGATAATTTTTATACACCGACGGTTTACGAAAAAGGCGCCGAGGTCGTGCGCATGATGCACACCCTCGTCGGCCGCGAAGGTTTTGCACGCGGCATGAAGCTCTACTTCCAGCGCCACGACGGCCAGGCGGTGACCTGCGACGATTTTGCACAGGCGATCGCCGATGCCAACCCGGGCAGCGCGCTGGCGACGCGGCTGGCGACCTTCAAACATTGGTACACCCAGGCCGGTACGCCGCGGGTCAGCGCACGCGGCCAGTACGACGCCGCGGCGCAGACCTGGACCCTGACGCTGGCGCAAAAATGCCCGGCCACACCGGGCCAGATGCTCAAGGAGCCGTTTGTGATCCCGGTGCGCGTCGGCCTGCTCGACACCCAGGGTGCGGCGCTGCCGCTGACCATCGAAGGTGAAACCACGCCGGCCGCAGCCGAGCGCCTGCTGCTGCTCGATGATGTCCAGCGCAGCTTTGTTTTCACGGGCCTGGGCTCAGCCCCCGTGCCGTCGCTGCTGCGCGGGTTCAGCGCCCCGGTGCGGCTGGACGACGGCCTGCCGGACGCCGACCTGCTGGTGCTGCTGTCCAGCGACAGCGACGCCTTCAACCGCTGGGAAGCCGGCCAGCGCCTGCTGCTGGCGCGTTTGCTTGCGGCGCTGCGCAGCGGCACGATGCCGGCGTTGGACACCGGCCTGGCGCAAGCGCTGCAAGGCGTGCTGCGGCACCCGACACTCGACCCGGCGCTGAAGGAGCTGTTGCTGACGCTGCCTGAAGAGGGCTACGTTGCCGAGCAGGTCGACAGCGTCGACCCACAGCGTATCCACACCGTGCACGAATCACTGCGCGCGCAGCTCGCCACGCAATTGCACGCCGACTGGGCCTGGGCCTTCGAGAACCATCAGCCCGTCGGCGGCTACGACCCCGGACCGGCACAGTCCGGCGCGCGTGCGTTGGCGAACCTGGCGCTGTCGATGTTGTGCCTGCACGCGGTGCAGCAGGCTGACCCGGTTTGGCCCGGCCGCGCCTACCAGCGAGTCAAGGACGCCGGCAATATGACCGACCGCCTCGGCGCCTTGGCGGCGCTCGTGAATTCCCACGCCGACCTCGCCGACGTGGCGCTGGTGCGCTTCCACAACGTCGTTCGCGACGAACCGCTGGCGCTCGACAAATGGTTCAAGTTGCAGGCCCGCGCCTGCGAGCCGGTGGGCCCGAACGCGGGTGCCGCCTTCACCCGGGCGCGGGCGCTGCTGCAGCATCCCGACTTCAATCTGCGCAACCCGAACCGTGCGCGCAGCCTGTTGTTCTCGCTGTGCACCGGCAACCCGGCCGCCTTCCACCGCGCTGACGCCGCGGGTTATGTCTTCTGGGCCGAACAGGTGATCGAACTCGACGCCATCAACCCCAGTCTGGGTGCGCGCCTGGCGCGTGCGCTCGACCGCTGGCCGCATCTGGCCGAACCCTGGCGCAGTGCGGCCCGCGAAGCCCTCGCGCGTGTTGCAGCGCGGCCCGACCTGAGCGACGACACCCGCGAGATTGTCGACAAGGCCATGCAGCAATAAGACGCCGGTGTCGGCCTGTGTCGGCCGGTGGCGCTTGCGCTGTCGGCCGGTCGGTTCAGCCGGCAGCGGTGGTGCTTTCGCGACGCGCGACAAGTTCGAGAAACGCCGCCGACGGCAGCGCCGGGCTGCAAAAAAAACCCTGGAAGCAGTCGCAGTCGATGGCCGCCAGCGCCAGCCGCTGCTCGTCGCGCTCGACCCCCTCGGCGACGACGCGCATGCCCAGGCTGTGCCCGAGCACAACGAGTGCGCGCACGATCGCCGAATCGGTGCGGTCGTGTGGCATGCCGTTGATGCACGAGCGGGCGATCTTCATGTCCTGCACCGGA
>JANOKR010000394.1:0-6486 GCA_031419315.1 Betaproteobacteria bacterium | reverse complement strand
CACGGTGCATGTCGGGCACGGTGGCGATCGCGCCGCCGATGGCCAGCAGCGAGAGCATCGCGAAGTGCACAAAAAGCTGGCCGAAGCCGGCGGCGTCCAGCCCCAAGGGCCCAAGCCAGAGGGCAGCCGTTGCGCTCATCGCGCCAGCCGCCACCAGGCAAAAGCCCAGGCCATTGGGCCGATGACAGCCAGCGTCCCGGCCAGCGGCCAGCGCAGCCCCGCCACCAGCGTCGTGGTGATGACAACGACCACCGCTGCGGCAACCCAGCCGATCGGGTTGCCGCGCAATGCGCCAGAGAGCTTGAAGGCCGTCGATAGCACGAGCCCGGCTGCGACCACGCCCATGCCGCGCAGCGCGCCGTTGACCGCGGGCGAGGAGGCGCCCTGGCGCACCAGCACCGCCAGCACGAGCACGATCAGCAGCGGCGCGAGCATCAGGCCGGCGAGGGCGGCCAGCGCACCGCGCCAGCCAAAGTGGCGGTCACCAAAGATCAGCGCCATGTTCACGATATTCGGCCCGGGCAGCACTTGGCCGAGCGAGAGCAGAGCGACAAACTCGGCCTGACTCATCCAGCGCTGGTGTTCGACGAGTTCACGCTGCGCGACCGGCAGCACGCCACCAAATCCTTGCAGCGCGAGGCGGTTGAAAGCGAAGAACAAATCCGCCGGCGAACGCGGGCCGGTGGTGAGCGCCGCGCTGGGCCTGGTGTCCGTTTCGCTTTCTGCTTCGCTTCTGGTTTCAGACACGTTGCCGACCCTTGCTCTGGGCGCCGAGCCAAAGGCTCAAGCCGATCGCCGCCAGCATCCACACGACGCCTGCTGCTGGCAACCAGCGGTAGCCGCTAGCGGCGAGCAGCGCGCCGCCACTGGCCGCGCCCACCGCCTGGCCGAGGTAGATCGCCGAGGTGTTCAAGGCCATCATGCCCGGCGCCAGCGCGGGCACCGCCAGGCCGGCACGCGCTTGCTGCGCCGAGTTCGAAGAGAAGCAGCCCAGAGCCCAGGGGATCAAGACGATCGCCATCGTGACCACGCCGCCGGCCAGCGGCCAGGCGGCCAGCGACAAGGCCATCAAACTTAAGCTGATGGCGACCACGCGTGACGCGCCGAGGCGGTCGAAATAGCGTGTCATCAGCAGGTTGCCGACGAGGCCAAAAGCGCCGAACCACATGAACAGCAGGCTCACCTCGGCCGGGCTGGCACCGAGTTGCTGGCGGTAGTAGGGCGCAAAAAAAGTGAAGACCGTGAACTGCCCGGCACCCGACAGCGCGGTCACGAGCACGATGCCAAACAGGCGCGGGTCGGTGAAGATCGTGCGCCAGCTCGACAGCGACAGCGGCGCGGGTTTGACACCATCCGGCACCGTGCGCCAGACCCACACCGCGGCGACGAGCGAGATCACACCGACGAGTACAAACGCCCAGCGCCAGCCGAAACTTTCGCCGATATAGGCATGCAAGGGCATGCCGACCACCGACGACAGCGACCAGCCCAGGAAGATGAAAGTGATCGCGCGGCCGCGGTCCTGGGCGGCGGTCATGTGGCCGATGGCTGCCGCGGCTTGGGGCGTGAACACGGCTGCGGCGACGACGGTCAGCGCGCGCACCGGCAGCAGCGCGGCGTAGCTCGGCATCAACGCGCTGACGATGTGGCCGCCGGCAAACCACAGCAGCGACAAGGTGAGCAGCCGGCGCCGGTCCCAGCCGCCGACGACGGCGGCCAGTAGCGGCGCGCCAAAAGCCATCATCAACGCGGCGACTGCGATCAACTGGCCGCCCAGGGCCACCGAGACTTCGAGCGCACGCACCAGGTCGTTGAGCGAGCCGGCAGCGACCATCACGCCGCAGCCGATTGCAAAATTACCAGCCATCAGGGCCCAGCTGGCAGCGCGTGTTGCTGACGTTGCCGGCAGCGCCGGCCGGGTCAACGCCACACCATCAATGCGTCGGGGTTGTCGAGATTAGTCGGGTTGCTGCTCACGAAAATTACGACGTTTTCAAACGCCGCTCGGAAATAGAGCTCGTAGCTGTCCTGCTCGACATAACCGATGTGCGGTGTGCAGACGGCGTTTTCCAGCCGCAGCAAGGGGTGCCCCTGCAGGATGGGCTCAAGTTCGAAGACATCGACAGCGGCCATGCCAGGGCGGCCGCGGTTCAGGGCCGAGACGAGGGCGTTTTCCTGCACCAGTTCGGCCCGCGAGGTGTTGACAAAAAGCGCCGTCGGTTTCATCCGCGCCAGGTCTTCGGGGGTCACGCTGGCGCGTGTTTCGTCGGTCAGGCGCAGGTGCACGCTGAGGACGTCGCAGGCTTCGAAAAACGCCTCTTTGGTCGGTGCCGGCAGGTAGCCGTCGGCGCGGGCGGCGTCGCGTGAGGCTTCACGCCCCCAAACCGTCACCTGCATGCCAAAGGCGCGGCCATATCCGGCCACCAGCCGGCCGATGCGGCCATAGCCCCAGACGCCCAGGGTCTTGCCATGCAGCACCATGCCGAGGCCGAAGTTCGCCGGCATCGACGCGGACTTCAAGCCGCTCTGTTGCCAGGCGCCATGTTTGAGGGTGCCGATGTACTGCGGCAGCCGGCGCATCGCGGCCATGATCAAAGCCCAGGTCAACTCGGCGGGCGCGGTCGGCGAGCCGACCCCTTCGGCGACGGCGATGCCCAGGCGCGTGCAGGCGTCGACGTCGATATGCGGCCCGACCTTACCGGTCTGCGAGATCAATTTGAGTTTGGGCAGTTTTTCAAGCAGCTGGCGCGGGAACTGGGTGCGCTCGCGGATCAGCACCAGCACTTCGGCGTCGCGCAGGCGCACCGACAACTGCCCGGTGCCCTTGACGGTGTTGGTGAAGACCTTGGCGTTGAGGGGCTCCATCAGCGCGGCGCACTTGAGCTTGCGCACGGCGTCTTGATAGTCGTCGAGGATGATGACGTTCATGGTGTGGACGGCATTTTGCCTTGCAGGCTACGATGCCCGTCTTTCACCTTTCTTTCACCCGTTCACCACCGACCTCAAGGACCCTTCCGATGACGATCTCGATGCACTCTGCCAGCGTGCCGGTTTTCCGCCGCCTGCTCACGAACATGCTGACCTGGCTAGACAAGGCACAGGCCCACGCCGAAGCCCGCAAGTTCGACCCGAACAGCTACCTCGCGCTGCGCTTCGCACCCGACATGCTGCCGCTGAAAAATCAGGTGCAGATTGCAAGCGACTCCGCCAAGGGCGCCGTGGCGCGGCTGGCCGGCGTCGAGATTCCGAAGTGGGACGACACCGAAGCCACGCTCGACGATTTGCGCGCGCGGATCCAGAAGACGATCGACTATGTCGACAGCTTCACGCCGGCGCAGATCGACGGTTCAGAAGGGCGCGAGATCGTGATCCCGCGGCGCACCAGCGAGCCGCTGAAGCTGCAAGGCGAGGCCTTCTTGAAGCACTACGCGACGCCGAACCTCTACTTCCACGCCACGACCCTGTACGCGCTGCTGCGCCAGGCGGGCGTCGAGATCGGCAAGGGCGATTTTCTCGGCCGCTGAACGCCAGTCGGCGGGCTGCGGCGAATTGATTTTGTGCGCTGCTGCGCCTTTTGTTTGGGCCAACGCTTGCAGGGCCGCGGCTTGTGCCAACCGGTCCTGCGGCATGCCGTAAAAAGCCGACGACTCGGGCGGCGTCATGGCTGCGGCAGGAACCCGGAACGGGGTGCACGGGTCGGGAAATGGCGGTTGAGCCGGGCCAGGCGCACTTCGGCCTCGGCCTGACTCAGATGCAGTGCGACGGTGGTGTAGACCCGGGCGCGCAGATGCCACAGGTCACGCAACGAACGGGCATTGCCAATCTCATGCGCGGTCGACGCGGTGTGGGCCAGGCTGATGCCACGCAGGCAGTTGGTGAACTCGTTGCGCACGGCGGGCAGCCGGTTCAGCGGCGGCGCCGAGTCTTGCGGTGCCGGCGCGAGCAGCCAGAAAAGCAGCTGTTGCCACAGCGATGCCGGCTTGTGTCGCAGTGACGGCGGGCGGACTTCGACACGCATCCTGCTGGATGCACCAAACGGCACCCGGCGGCTACCCCAGCGCGAAATCGTAAATCCCATCATGGTGGTGATATCGGTCACATCCGGCTCGACTTGAACCGCAGTGTCCGCCGCCACCAGGCGCCGCAATCGACTAAAGAGCGGCGCTTTGATGGGTGAGTTTGCCGCTGGGCGGCGGCACTGCCGGTACCGCCAGTACCACGCTACATCAACATCGTGTTGCGGATGAGGCCCACCGCGATGCCTTCGAGTTCGAAGTCTTCGGCGTCGAGCGGCACGACGATGGTCTTGAAATCGGGGTTTTCGGCGAGCAGTTCTATCTGGTGTTTCAGCCGCCGCAGGCGCTTGACGGTGACCTCGTCACCCAGGCGCGCGACGACGATCTGGCCGTTTTTGGCGTCTTTGGCCTTTTGCACCGCGAGCAGGTCGCCATCAAGGATGCCGGCGTCGCGCATACTCATGCCGCGCACCTTGAGCAGGTAGTCCGGCCTGCGCGGGAACATCGAGGCTTCGACGACATAACTCTGGTCAATGTGTTCCTGCGCCAGGATCGGGCTGCCCGCGGCGACGCGGCCGACCAGCGGCAGCGTCAGCTGCGCCAGGTTTGGCAGGCCCAAGCTGAACTGTTTGCCGTACTGGCTGAAACGTGCTTCGTTCATCGCCCGCAAGGTGTCCGACTTGAGCCGGATGCCACGCGCGGTGCCCCCAACCAGTTCGATCACGCCTTTGCGCGCCAGCGCCTGCAAATGTTCTTCGGCCGCATTGGCCGAGCGAAAACCCAGCTCTGCTGCGATCTCGGCCCGCGTCGGCGGCGCGCCGGTGCGCTCGATCGTGCTTTGCACGAGGTCGAGGATCTGTTGTTGGCGGTCGGTAAGCTTCGGGCTGTCGTTCAGTGGGGTCATCGGTGGGCCATCGGTTGGGGCATTCATGACCAGCGCGGTGCCTGGTGATTTGTCCAGTGGCTGTATTTTCATCCAGACAGGTGGTCTATGGCAAGTGCGATCGCACAAGGACCCGCACAACGCGGCGTCGTGGTTGTCCTCGGCACCGGCGGCACGATCGCTGGCACGGCGGCTTCGGCGGCCGACTCACTTGGCTACACCGCGGCGCAGCGCTCGGTGCGGTTGCTGGTCGATGCGGTGCCTGCGCTGGCTGCCGGGCCGATCGAGAGTGAACAGGTCGCGCAGCTCGACAGCAAGGATATGGACGTCGCGGTCTGGTGCCGGCTCGCCCAGCGGGTTGCCGCGCATCTGGCGCGGCCCGAAGTCGCCGGCGTCGTCATCACGCATGGCACTGATACGCTCGAAGAGACGGCGTATTTTCTGCACCGGGTGGTGCCTGCCGAGAACAAGCCGGTGGTGCTGACCGCAGCGATGCGCCCGGCGACGTCGATGCAAGCCGACGGGCCGCAGAACCTGCTTGATGCCGTCACGCTGGCCCGCGTGCCGCAGGCTTGTGGTGTGCTGGCGGTGATCGGCGGGCGCGTCTTTGCGGGTGCCGATTTGCGCAAGGTGCACAGCCACCGGCTCGACGCATTTGACGCTGGCGACGGCGGGCCGTTGGCGGCGGTGGTCGCCGGCCGCGTACGCAGATATCGCGACTGGCCGGGCGCAGCGGCCTCGGCCGGCAGGGCCAAGATCGCTGGTGATGCCGATAGCACCGGTAGTGCCGGTAGCACCGAGATTGGCTGGGATCAACTCGCGGCAACTGCCTGGCCCTGGGTCGAGATCGTCAGCAGCGGCGCCGGTGCCGACGGGCGCATCGTCGACACGCTCGCCGCCGCCGGCGTGCAAGGCCTGGTCGTCGCCGGCACGGGCAACGGCAGCGTGCACCGAGCGCTCGAAGCCGCGCTGATGGGCGCCCAGGCGGCTGGTGTGCGGGTCTTGTGCAGCACCCGCTGCCCGCAGGGAGGCGTGGTCGACGACGAGAGCGCTGCGAAAGGCGCTTCAGCGCTGCCCTCGGCGGGCGACCTGACGCCGCCGCAGGCGCGCATCGAATTGATGCTGCGCCTGCTGCTGGCTGACGATCAGCGACCCTGAGCGCGGCGGCGGCGCGTCGCCAGCGCGACGATGCCGATCCCGCCCAGCAACAGCGCGTAGGTGCCTGGCTCGGGCACCGGCGCCATGTAGCCGAGCGCCGCAAGTTCGCTGCCGCTGATGCGGTACGAATGCAGCACGGCGGGGATCAACTGATAGCCGCTGAAGTCGAAGCCGTCGACGATATCGGCACCGACCGCGCCGTTGCTGGCCACCGATTTGCAGCCGCTGAACCCGGCGTCGAGCGCGCAGATAAGGCGCGCCCCGGTGGCGGGCAGGAAGTAGGTGTCGTACTGCGTGCTGCTGCCGGCGATCTGGCTCACCGAGAAGTCGTTGTCGGTGCCGGCGAGCATCATGGTCGAGCCGTCGGCGAGCTGCGGGCCGATGGCCAGGCCTTCCCACTTTTCCGGGCTGCGATTGCCCATCGCCAAC
>JANOKR010000393.1:0-1750 GCA_031419315.1 Betaproteobacteria bacterium | reverse complement strand
GCAGCAAGTGGCTAGCGCTGCGAATGTCCAAACCGGGCACGCAGGCCGCCGCTTCGGCACTGCCCGCCGGCAGCACCAGCGTGCGCTGCGGCCCCCCGGCATGGCGCACCGCCAGCGCGAGTGCAAGCGCGCCGCGGATCGGCCGCAACTCGCCGGCCAGCGACAACTCGCCGGCAAACTCGAAGCCGTCCAGCGCCTTCGGCTCGATGACGCCGGCCGCCGCCAGAATGCCCAGCGCCACCGCCAGGTCGAAGCGGCCCGACTCCTTGGGCAGGTCGGCCGGTGCCAGGTTGACAGTGACGCGCTTGTTGTGCGGAAAGGCAAAACCACTCTCAGTCAGCGCGGCGCGCACCCGCTCGCGCGACTCCTTGACTTCGGTGTCGGCCAGCCCGACCAGCGTGAACCCGGGCAGGCCGTTGGCCAGGTGCACTTCAACCCGCACCGGCGGCGCTTCGACGCCGTCGAGCGCCCGACTCATGACCACCGCCAGCGACATCACCACTCCTCAGCAGTATCGAAGCGCCGATTGGGTCAGGCCTGCCTGCGAATGGAAATCACCCAGATTGGTGCGCACTTTTCTGGGGCCGTCTTTTGGGCGATGCCTGGGGTCGGTCGTATCTGCGGCGCCCCAAGCTGGGGCTGCATGCCGATCAAGCAGGTGGCACGGAAGCTGCTGATCAGTTGCGACGTAATTTTTATTCCCCCATTGGAGTCCCCATGAAAAGAAGCTCGATCGTCACCGCCGTTTCGCTGGCCACGCTGTTCACCGCGGGCGCCGTGCCCACCCTGGCGCAGGCCGCCGATTCGCCGGTCACCTTCAACATCGGTGCCGTCACCGACTACCGCTACCGCGGCATTTCGCAGAGCCGGCTCAAGCCTGCGGTGCAAGGCGGCGTTGACTGGTCGGGTGGCGGCTTTTACGCCGGCGCCTGGGCGTCGACCATCAAGTGGGTCAAGGACGGCGGCGGCGACGGCAGCATCGAGCTCGACCTCTACGGCGGCTACAAGGGCGAGCTCACCAAAGAGGTGAGCTACGACATCGGCCTGCTGACCTACCAGTACCCGGGCAACAAGCTCAACCCGAGCGCGAATACGACCGAGATCTACGGCGCACTGACCTTCGGCCCGGCGACCGCGAAATACTCGCGCAGCACGAGCAACCTGTTCGGCTTCGGCAACAGCAAAGGCAGCGGCTACTTCGACATCAGCGCGACCTTCGATGTCGGCGGCTTCTCGTTCACCCCGCATATCGGCAAGCAGACGGTGAAGAACCTCGGCGCCGCTTCGTACACCGACTTCTCGGTCAGCGTGAGCAAGGAATGGAGCGGCGTGACCTGGAGCGCGACGCTGGTCGACACCGACACCAATGCCTACGTCGGTGCCGGTGGCAAGGACCTCGGCAAAGCCGGCCTTGTGCTCGGCGCAAAGCTGAATTTCTAAAACCGAATCGGCCCGCAGGAGCACAACATGAAAATGGTTACCGCGATCGTCAAACCGTTCAAGCTCGATGAAGTGCGCGAGGCGCTCAGCGGCATCGGCGTGCAGGGCATCACCGTCACCGAGGTCAAGGGTTTCGGGCGCCAGAAGGGCCACACCGAGCTCTACCGCGGGGCCGAATATGTCGTCGATTTTCTGCCCAAGGTGAAGATCGAAGCCGCCGTCGACGATGCCCTCGTCGACCGTGTCATCGAGGCCATCGAAGCCGCTGCGCGCACCGGCAAGATCGGCGACGGCAAGATTTTTGTCTGCC
>JANOKR010000392.1:0-1878 GCA_031419315.1 Betaproteobacteria bacterium | reverse complement strand
GGCATCGCGGCGCTGCAGGACTTTGCGCTGAAGCTGCGCGCGGCGCACGCGTAAAGGCGGTTCGATACGCGCCCGCCGGCCATGCGCCGGCAGCTGCGGCCGCAGCGCAGCGCCCAACAAAAAACCCGCTTGAGCTCATCGCCCAGCGGGTTTTTGTTTGAGCCCAGACGACACAAGGTCGCCCCGCGGCTTACTTCAGCTTGATTTCCTTGTACAGCACATGCTTGCGCGCCTTCGGGTCGAATTTCAGGAATTCGAGCTTCTCCGGCGTCGTCTTCTTGTTCTTGCTCGTGGTGTAGAAGTGGCCGGTGCCGGCCGTGGACTCAAGCTTGATCTTTTCGCGTCCGCCTTTGGTTGCCATGTTCGTCTCCTAGTTCAAAGGGCGTTCAAAGGGCGTGCCTGGCACGCAGGTCGGCAACCACCTTGTCGATGCCGACCTTGTCGATCAGGCGCAACGCCGAGGTGCTGATGCGCAGGCGAACCCAGCGGTTCTCGGTCTCAACCCAGAAGCGGCGGTAGTGCAGGTTCGGCAGGAACCGGCGCTTGGTCCGGTTGTTGGCGTGGGAGACATTGTTTCCCACCATCGGGCCTTTACCCGTGACTTGACAGACGCGTGCCATTTCGATTCCAAAAAAGTCGGAGCTGCCGGAAGTCGGCAAAGTCTTCGATTATAGCGTCAATGCGATGGCCATTGACCGCGCTCGGGGCAGGCGGCGCAGAGCGCGCCGCGGCAGCACAAAGCGCGGCTCAGTCCGACTGCTGCTCCAGGAAGCGCTGCGCGTCCAGCGCCGCCATACAGCCGGTGCCGGCGCTGGTGACGGCCTGCCGGTAGACGTGGTCCTGCACGTCGCCGGCAGCAAAGACGCCCGGCACGCTGGTCATCGTGGCGAGGCCCGTCAGGCCGCTGCGGGTGATGATGTAGCCGTCTTTCATTTCCAACTGGCCCTTGAAGATCTCGGTGTTCGGCTGGTGGCCGATGGCGATGAAGCAGCCCTTCAATGTGATGTCGGTGGTGCCGCCGCCACTCGTCGACTTGATGCGCACGCCGGTGACGCCGGTTTTGTCGCCGAGCACTTCGTCCAGCGTGTGCCAGGTGTGCAGCTCGATCTTGCCCGCCTCGACCTTGGCCATCACCTTGTCGACCAGGATCGCCTCGGCGCGAAACTTGTCGCGGCGGTGGATCAGGTGCACCTTGCTTGCAATGTTGGACAGGTACAGCGCTTCTTCGACCGCGGTATTGCCACCGCCGACGACGCAGACGTCCTGCTGCTTGTAGAAAAATCCGTCGCAGGTTGCGCAGCCACTGACGCCGCGGCCCATGAACGCCTCTTCGCTGCGCAGGCCAAGATATTTGGCGCTGGCTCCGGTGGCGATCACCAGCGCGTCGCAGGTGTAGGTGCCCGAGTCGCCGGTCAGCGTAAACGGCCGCCGGCTGAAGTCGACGCTATTGATATGGTCGAACACGATCTCGGTGGCAAAACGCTCGGCATGTTTCTGGAAACGCTCCATCAGCTCGGGGCCCTGGACGCCCAGCACATCGGCCGGCCAGTTGTCGACGTCGGTGGTCGTCATCAACTGGCCGCCCTGGGCCATGCCGGTGATGAGCAGCGGCTTGAGGTTGGCGCGCGCGGCGTAGATGGCGGCGCTGTAGCCGGCCGGGCCGGAGCCCAGAATCAGCACCTTGGCATGAAGGGGGTTTGATCTCATGGCTTGCATCAATAGAGGGTTGGGCCTGGTCGCCGTGCTTGCGAATAACCAGTGCGATCTGGAATTGTTGCACGGGGGGTCACTCCCCAAGTCATGGGGCTGTCAATCGGCACAATAGGCAAATCACACGGAATTGCTGCAATTTGCCCAGCTTGATTCTCGATTTGGCCG
>JANOKR010000391.1:0-4036 GCA_031419315.1 Betaproteobacteria bacterium | reverse complement strand
GGTGGAACTGCCACACTGGGCAGCGCGCTGGGTCGCCGGGGTCGGTGCGGCGCACCCGCTGCGGGTCGGTCGGCATGCGCCGGATCTTGGTCTCGACGTCTTTGGGCGCCTCGCGCATCGCGATCGTATTGCCGTAGCTCTTGCTCATCTTCGTGCCGTCCAGGCCCGGCAGCTTGGTGACTTCGGTGTGCAGCGCCTGCGGCTCGGTCAGGATCGACTGGCCGCCGCCACGCAGGTGGCCGAGCAGGAGTTCGGTTTCTTCGTCGCTCCAGCCGGCGACCGCCGCGGCGGCCTTGCGCACGATGGCCTCGCCCTTGGCCAGCGCTTCGAGCGCGCCGGTTTCGCCAAAGACCTTGCGCTGCTTGTCGAAATGACGCGCATCGTCCTTGCCGAGCCGGGCCACCGCGGCGGCGGCCTTGGCTTCGAAGCGACCATCGCGGCCGTAAAGATGGTTGAACCTGCGCGCGACCTCGCGGGTCAGTTCGACATGCGAGGCCTGGTCTTCGCCGACCGGCACGTAGGTCGCTTTGTAGATCAGGATGTCGGCCGCTTGCAGCAGCGGGTAGCCGAGAAAGCCGTAGGTTGCGAGGTCTTTGTCGCGCAGCTTTTCGATCTGGTCCTTGTAGGTCGGCACACGCTCGAGCCAGCCCAGCGGCGTGCCCATCGCCAACAGCGTGAAGAGCTCGGCATGTTCGGGCAGTCGGCTCTGGATGAAGAGGGTGGACTTGTCAGGGTCCAGGCCGGCGGCGAGCCAGTCGATGACCATGTCGTAGACGCTCTTCTCGATGACGTCGCGGTCTTCGTAGTGGGTCGTCAGCGCGTGCCAGTCGGCGACGAAGAAAAAGCACTCGTGTTCGTCCTGCAAGCGCACCCAGTTTTTCAGCGCGCCGTGGTAGTGGCCGAGGTGCAGTGCGCCGGTGGGGCGCATGCCGGAAAGGACGCGGGATCGCATGGTGGGCACAGGTGGTCGATGAAAAAGGGGCGGAGCCGAACGCACGATTCTCGCAGAGCGCACCGCGCACGACCCGCCCCGCGGTGCTCACCCAGCAGTACCGACCCCGCACTACTCAACCACTACACTGCCCGCCGCCATGAAGCGCATCGTGATCCTCATTTCCGGCCGCGGCTCCAATATGCAGGCCATTCAGCAGGCCTGTGTGGCCGAAGGCTGGGCGGCGCGCGTGGTCGGCGTCGTGAGCAACCGTGCCGACGCCGCCGGGCTGGTCTTCGCGGCGCAGCAGGGCATCGACACGGTGGTTGTCGATCACAAGGGCTTTGCCAGCCGCGAGGCCTTTGACGATGCGCTCGCCGCGGCGATCGATCGTTTTGCGCCGGACTTGGTGGCGCTGGCCGGGTTCATGCGCATACTCGGAGCGCGTTTTGTCGCACGCTACGAGGGCCGATTCTTGAATGTCCACCCCTCGTTGTTGCCGGCGTTCACCGGGCTGCACACCCATCGGCGCGCGATCGAAGCGGGCTGCAAGGTGGCCGGCGCGACAGTGCATTTCGTGACCGCCGAACTCGACCACGGCCCGATCGTGATGCAGGCGGTGGTGCCGGTGCTGGCGGGCGACGATGAAAGCCGTCTGGCGGCGCGGGTGCTGACTGTCGAGCACCAGATCTATCCACGCGCGGTGAGCTGGTTCGTCGAAGGCAAGCTGCGTGTCGCCGGCGGCGTCGTGCAGCACGCCGACGGGCTTTCTCAATTGTTGACCTGAAGGCTCCAAGCCCCGATGCATCCTGGCGCCCTGCTGGACCTGACGACCGAGCTGATCCGCTCGTTGCTGAGATTTGATTCACCCGCCGACGCGGTGCTGTCGACCTTTTTCCATCGCCAGCGCGCGGTTGGCTCGCAAGAGCGCACCACACTTGCAGAGACGGCCTACGCGGTGTTGCGCCAGCGCCTGCTTTACCAACATCTGGCGCAGAGCGGCAGCGGCGCGCTGGAGCGCCGGCTGGCGATCCTGGGCTGGCAAGGCGACGCCAAATACCTGCGCCGCGCGCTCGGGCCGAACGAGCAGCAATGGCTGGTCGCCGCCAACGCGGTTGACCGCAAGACGCTGCCAGAAAAGCTGCGCCACAACCTGCCCGACTGGTTGTCGAACCCGCTGCGCGATCAGGTTGGCGACGAGTTCTGGCCGCTGGTCAATGCGCTGAACGGCCCGGCGACGCTGGATCTGCGTGTCAACGCCCTCAAAGCCAAGCGCGACGATGTGCACGCCGAGCTCAAGGCGGCGGGCGTCGAAAGCAAGTCGACGCCTTATTCGCCCTGGGGCCTGCGTCTGGCGCCTAAGCCCGGGCTGAACCGGATGGACGTTTTTTTGCGTGGCGATGTCGAAGTCCAGGACGAAGGCAGCCAGCTGTTGGCGCTGATTACCGGCGCCGCGCGCGGCGAAATGGTCGTCGACTTCTGCGCCGGCGCCGGCGGCAAGACGCTGGCGCTGGGCGCAATGATGCGCAATACCGGGCGCCTGTACGCCTTCGACACGTCTGGCCACCGGCTCGACGCGCTCAAACCGCGGCTGGCGCGCAGCGGGCTGTCCAACGTCTACCCGTCGCAGATTGCCCATGAGCGCGACGACCGCGTCAAACGCCTGGCCGGCAAGGTCGACCGCGTGCTCGTCGATGCGCCTTGCTCGGGGCTGGGCACGCTGCGCCGCAACCCGGATCTGAAATGGCGCCAGTCGCCCGCGGCGGTAGCCGAGATGAAGGTGCTCCAGCTCGCGATCCTGACCAGCGCGGCGCGCTTGTTGCGCCCGGGCGGCCGATTGGTTTACGCCACTTGCAGTTTGCTGCGGGCTGAAAACGAGGCGGTGGCCGAGGCCTTCACCGCCGCCGAGGGCCGCGAATTTGAGTCGATGCCGGCGGCGACGGCGCTCGCCGCGGCGCGTCTCGAGGGGCCGGAGGTGCTCGATTCGGGAGGCTATCTGCGCCTGTGGCCGCACCGGCACGGGACCGATGGATTTTTCGCCGCAATTTGGCAACGACGCTGAAAAGCCTGCATTCAGCCTTGAAGTTCGGCAAACTGCCGTCAAGTTGTTTTGAGTCCGCCTGACCAAAAGTTGGGCTGAATACGCAATTTCCACGTTACCAAACACGCCGGCGCACTTACAATGCGCGATTCGCCGCGCGTCGCGCACGACAAGAAGTCAAGGATTCCCCCGATGGATACGTTCTGGATGCTCCACGACGCCGTGGTCGATGGTTTTGCCCACGGCCTGCTGCAAGCGTCGTGGTGGCAGGTGTTGGTCGTGACGATAGTGTTCACTCACATCACGATCGCCTGTGTGACGATCTTTCTGCACCGCGCCCAGGCGCACCGCGCACTGGAGCTGCACAGGCTGCCGGCGCACTTTTTCCGCCTGTGGCTCTGGCTGACGACCGGCATGGTGACCAAGGAATGGGTGGCGATCCACCGCAAGCACCACGCCAAATGTGAAACCGACGAAGATCCGCACAGCCCGGTCACGCGCGGCATCAAGACCGTGCTGCTGACCGGCTCGGAGCTCTATCGCACCGAAGCCAAGAATCAGGAAACGCTGGCCAAGTACGGTCACAACACGCCTGACGACTGGATCGAGCGCAACCTGTACACGCGCTTCAGTTGGCAGGGCGTCGGCGTGATGCTGATCATCAATATCGCGCTCTTCGGCGCCATTGGCGCCGCGGTCTGGGCGGTGCAGATGTTGTGGATCCCGATCACCGCCGCCGGCATCATCAACGGCATCGGCCACTACTGGGGCTACCGCAACTTCGAAGCGCCGGATGCCTCGCGCAACGTCGTGCCTTGGGGCGTGCTGATCGGCGGCGAAGAATTGCACAACAACCACCACACCTACCCCACGTCGGCCAAGTTCTCGGTCAAGCCGTTTGAGTTTGACATCGCCTGGGGCTACATCCGGGCGCTTGAGGTGCTGGGCCTGGCCAAAGTGCGCAAGACCGCGCCGCAGCTCAAACTGGGGGCGGTTCGGCCACAGGCCGACGCCCACACGCTGGAGGCGATCATCGCCAACCGCTACGAGGTGATGGCCAAATA
>JANOKR010000390.1:0-8183 GCA_031419315.1 Betaproteobacteria bacterium | reverse complement strand
GGTCTTTGTCGGGCTTGGCGCCAACCTGGGTGATGTGCGGGCCACGCTGAAGCACGCACTGGCTGCGCTGGCCGCGTTGCCGCAGACGCAGCTGGTGGCGCAGTCTTCGCTGTACCGCACGGCACCCATGCAGGCCAGCGGCCCGGACTTCATCAACGCTGTGGCCGAACTGCGCACCGCATTGCAGCCGCTGGCGCTGCTGCACGCGCTGCAGGCCATTGAACAGGCACATGGCCGCTTGCGCCCATACCCCAACGCGCCGCGCACTCTGGACCTGGACCTGCTGCTGCACGGCCAACGTGTATTGACGGCTCCGGGCCTGGACCTGCCACACCCCCGGCTGCATGAGCGGGCGTTTGTCCTGCACCCGCTGCTGGAATTGGCGCCGATGCTTGAGCACCCGCACCTCGGGCCGCTGGAGGCGCTGCTGGCCGCCACCGCCGATCAAGCCATCGAAAAACTGCCATGAACCTGAACGCATTGCCGCTGCCGCTGGCGCTGCAGACCTTTGGCCTGCTCGCTGTCCAACGTCTTCAGCTTCCGGTCGTAGTCTTTCCGGCCCATAGAATCGGCCGGTGACGGTCGATGACCGTTTGGTGACATGACTCGGAGCGCAAATGGTGTTTGGCAGGCTGTTGCCGCGTGAGGGCAACTTCTTCGAGCTCTTCAATGAGCATGGCAAGCACATTGCAGAAGGCGCGCAGGCCTTCATGGCCATGGTGCAGAACTACGACAACGAGCTTGATCGTGAGCGCCATGCCAAGGCCGTTGGGGACGCCGAACGCGCTGCCGACAAGATCACTGCCGAGGTGCACCGGCTGCTGCACCGCACCTTCATCACGCCGCTCGACCGCGACCAGATCCACCGCCTGATCAACGCGATGGACGACGTTATCGACCTGCTGCAGGATTCGAGTGAGGTGATGTCGCTGTACGACTTGCGCCATCTGTCGGCAGACGTGGTGCGGCTGTCTGAAATATCGGTGCGCTGCTGCGAACGTGTGCAGCGGGTGCTGACGCTGCTGCCACGCCTGAGAGAGGCCCAGGTGGCCGAGAGCGTGCTCAAGACCTGCGAAGAAATCGACCAGCTCGAGTCCGATGCCGACCGGGTCATGCGCAGCGCCATGTCGGCCCTGTTCCGCGAAGAGCCCGACACGCGCCAGCTCATCAAGTTGAAGGCCGTGTACGAACACCTGGAGTCCATCTCCGACCGCTGTGAAGACGTGGCCAACCTCGTTGAAGGCATCGTGCTTGAAAACTCCTGAGCCCGGGCACGGCACCTCGCAAGCTGTGCTGACCCTGCTGCCATGACACTCTGGGTGGTGGTGACATTGGTGGCGCTTGCGCTGCTGTTTGACTTCATGAACGGCTTCCACGACGCCGCGAATTCAATCGCCACTGTCGTGTCCACGGGCGTGCTGAAGCCATCGCAGGCGGTGGCCTTTGCCGCCTTCTTCAACGTGGTGGCGATCTTCGTCTTCCAGCTCAAGGTGGCCGCCACCGTGGGCAAGGGCATCGTCGACCCGGGTGTGGTCGACCAGTACGTGATTTTCGGCGCGCTGGTGGGAGCGATCGCCTGGAACGTCATCACCTGGTGGTACGGCATTCCGTCCAGCAGCTCGCATGCGCTCATCGGTGGCATCGTCGGCGCCACGTTGGCCAAGGCCGGCACGACACCGCTGGTGACAGCGGGTGTGCTGAAGACGGTGGCCTTCATCTTCGTCTCGCCGATGATGGGATTCTTGCTCGCCTCACTGCTGCTGGTGGCGGTGGCCTGGGTCTGCAGGCGCCTGTCGCCGCTGCGCGTGGACAACGTGTTCCGCCGGCTGCAACTGGTGTCGGCCG
Source organism: Betaproteobacteria bacterium (assembly GCA_031419315.1). GTDB lineage: Bacteria > Pseudomonadota > Gammaproteobacteria > Burkholderiales > Burkholderiaceae_C > Rubrivivax. The sequence goes on along the minus strand of JANOKR010000390.1, from coordinate 6,338 downwards.
GCCTGTATTCGCTGGGCCATGGCGGCAACGATGCGCAAAAGACCATCGGCGTCATCTGGCTGCTGCTCATCGCCACCGGCAGCGTCAGCGCCGCCGACGAGTCGCCGCCGGGCTGGGTCATCTGGTCTTGTTATCTGGCGATCGGCCTGGGCACCTTGTTCGGCGGCTGGCGCATCGTCAAGACGATGGGCCAGCGCATCACCAAGCTCAAGCCGGTGGGCGGCTTCTGTGCCGAAACCGGTGGCGCGATGACGCTCTTTTTGGCCACCGCGCTGGGCATCCCGGTGTCGACCACGCACACCATCACCGGCGCCATCGTTGGTGTCGGGGCGGTGCGCGGCGCGGCGGCGGTGCGTTGGGGCGTGGCCGGCAATATCGTCTGGGCCTGGATCTTCACGATCCCTGCATCGGCCTTTGTGGCTGGGGTGGCCTACTACCTCGGCTTGCTGCTGTTCACCTGATCGAGCTGGGTTTCGAAGTACTTCTGCCCGGCAAAGGCGATCGTCCCCATCAGCACCGCGGCGCCGATCAGAAGCGCGGCGATGACCCCCAGCACCGGCCCCCAGCCGGTGTCACGCACGGGCTGGCCTGGGTTGTGTCGCGTTGCCCATTTTTCATCCGACGTCAGGCCGTAGACGATCGCGCAGAGCATGCCTTGCGAGACCATCAGGCCGAGCACCGGGATCAGCACCCAGGCCAGCCGGTCGTCCTGGCCGAAGACCTGCATGCGTTGCACGCCATAGGCGCCGAGCGCGGTCAGCGGCACATGCAGCCAGGCCAGCAGGTCGCCCGCGCCGTGCAGGTAGATGCGGTGCAGGCCCAGCGTGCCGGCGATCACCGCGATCCAGGTTGCCAGGGTCTTTGAGCGGTAGCTGGCGCTGGTGTCGGTGTCGGTGTCGGTGTCGGATCGTGTCGTCGGGGGATCGCTGGTCATGGGGTCGGCGTCGGGGCGTCGCGAGGGGTTCGGTCTGGAGCTACGCTGGAGTCTATAATGCTGGGTTTTCGGCGACGGCCGTGAAGTGGCTGCATTTGTGCAGCGCGACATGGTGCAAACACGGCGCCGACCCCCCGGGCTAGCGCGGCAGCCATGTGGCCGCAATCGCCAACAACTCGCCAACAACTCGCCAACCACAATCCGCCAACCGCGACTGGCTGCACCAGAGTGCCTCCTGCTGCAGTGGTCGCCGACGATTCGAAGGATCTCTCATCATGGTCGTAATCCGGCTGTCCCGCGGCGGCTCCAAAGGCCGCCCGTTCTATAACATCGTCGTCGCCGATGCGCGTGAGCGCCGCGACGGCCGCTTCATTGAGCGGGTCGGTTTCTACAACCCGGTCGCCGCCGGTGGCGAGCAGCCGCTGCGCGTGGCGCTGGACCGGGTCAGCTACTGGTCCGGTGTCGGCGCCCGCCTGTCGCCGACGGTCGAGCGCCTGATCGGCCAGGCCAAGGCCACGGCCACCGCCTGATCGCCCGAGCTGCGAGGGCAGGCTGAGCACGCCCCTGCCGCCCCTGCAGACGATGCAAGCCGCGGACCTGACTTTCCCTGAGGATGCGGTCGAGGTCGGCCGTGTGCTCGGTGCCTGGGGCATCAAGGGCGCGATCAAGGTCGAGGCCTACGCCAGCGATCCGCAGGCGCTGTTTTCATCCAAGCGCTGGTTCATCCGGCCGCCTGAAGTGGCAGGGCCGCGCCCGTCGACGGCCACCACCTGGCCAGCGCTGCTGCGCATCGTGCGCGCCAAGGAGCATGGTGACGGTGTTGTTGCCGAGGTCGCCGACCTGGCCGACCGCGACACCGCGCAGGCGCTGCGCGGCGCGCGCATCTACATCGCGCGCAGCAGTTTTCCGAGCGCCGGCGACGATGAGTACTATTGGGTCGACCTGATCGGCCTGCAGGTCGCCAACCGACAAGCCCAGGAACTTGGCAGCGTCGTCGGTCTCATCGACACCGGCGCACACGCCGTGCTGCGCGTGCTGCCTGCTGAGATTGCGGCGGGCGTGAAGCCCGAATCCGTGGAGCGGCTGATCCCGTTTGTCGGCGCCTATGTCGACAGCGTCGACCTTGCCGGCCGGCGCATCGTCGTCGACTGGGGTCTCGACTACTGAAGCCGCACGGCGGCCATCGATGCGCTTCGACGTCGTCACGCTGTTCCCCGAGTTGTTTGCGCCGCACCTGGCGCAAGGCATCACGCGGCGCGCGTTTGCGTCGGGCCAGGTGGATGTCCGCTTGTGGCAGTTGCGCGACTTTGCCGACGACAACTATCGCCGCGTCGACGACCGGCCGTTTGGCGGCGGCCCGGGCATGGTCATGCTGGTCGAGCCGCTGGAGCGCGCGCTGGCCGCGGTGGCTGCCGACGATACAAACCAGGGCGCCGCCGCCCGGCCGGTCGTGCACTTCACGCCGGCCGGCCGGCGCCTCGACCAGGCGCTCGTCGAATCCTTCGCCGCCGGGCCGGGTGCGATCTTGCTTTGCGGGCGCTACGAAGGCATCGACCAGCGTGTCATCGACCGCCACGTGACGCTGGAAATCAGCCTCGGCGACTTTGTGCTTTCTGGCGGCGAGCTGCCGGCCCTGGTGCTGCTCGACGCGGTGGCGCGCTTGCAAGACGGGGTGCTCAACGCACCGTCACACCAGCAGGACAGTTTTTCCGACGGCTTGCTCGAAGGCCCGGCATACAGCCGCCCCGAGGCCTTGCCCGATGGCCGCGAGGTGCCGCCGGTGCTGCTGTCGGGGCATCACGGCGAGATCGCGCGCTGGCGGCGCGAGCGCGCGTTGCAAGTCACCGCGGCGCGGCGGCCGGACTTGATCGCCGCGGCGCGCGCCGCGGGCCGGCTGTCAAAGTCTGACGAGGCGTTCTTGCGCACCCTTGGGCTATAATCAAAGGCTTTTCGATCCTCTGCCGGGACGGCCCGCCAAGTTCGCTGCTTGAAGCAGCGCCGAGCGGGCCCCAAAGCGCCAGCCGGCCATTAACCCCAAGCCCGCGCACGATCGATATCGAGAGCCCCATGAACCTGATCCAAACCCTCGAGCAGGAAGAAATTGTCCGCCTGGGCAAGAAGATTCCCGCCTTCGCGCCCGGCGACACCGTGATCGTCAGCGTCAATGTCGTCGAAGGCACCCGCAAGCGTGTGCAGGCTTACGAAGGGGTCGTGATTGCCAAGCGCAACCGCAGCCTGAATTCGAGTTTCATCGTGCGCAAGATCTCCAACGGCGAAGGTGTCGAGCGTACCTTCCAGCTCTACAGCCCGCTGATCGCCAGCATCGAAGTCAAGCGCCGCGGCGACGTGCGCCGCGCCAAGCTGTACTTCCTGCGCCAGCGCAGCGGCAAGTCGGCGCGCATCAAGGCCAAGTTGTCCTGATCGCCGCGAGGCTGCAGGACATCCGCCGCATGATTGCATCCGGCACCAGGCCGCCTTCGGGCGGCCTTTGTTTTATGGCCGCGGGTTTGCTGCCATGGTTGCGCGATATCGCGGTCGAGATCGGGTGCAAGGTTTCGGCATGACCCGGCCGCGCATCCTCAACCCGCGCAGCGTGCCGGTCATCGGCACCGACGCCCATCTGCCGGCGGTCGCCGCCGCGCGGCTGACGGCCCAGGCCTTGCGCCAGCGGTTTGCCTCGCCGCAAGAATTTGCACCGGAGTTCGCCGGCGACGGCCGACTCTTCAGCGACCGCGAACCCGCTGCCGCGTCGGTGCTGGTGCCGCTGGTGCAGCGGCCCGACGGGCTGCATGTGCTGCTGACGATGCGCACCGAACACCTCAACGAACATGCCGGACAGGTCAGCTTCCCCGGTGGTCGCGCCGAAGAGCACGATGCCGACGCAGTTGCGACCGCATTGCGCGAGACCGAAGAAGAAATCGGCCTGCCGCGCAGCCACATCGAAGTCATCGGCCGATTGCCGATTTACACCACGATCACGCGCTTCACAGTCACACCGGTGATCGCGCTGGTGACGCCGCCGTTTCAGTTGAAGCTCGACGCCTTCGAAGTCGCCGAGGCTTTTGAAGTGCCCTTGGTGTACCTGATGACCCCGGCGCACCACCAGCGCCATCTCTTTGAGTTTGCCGGCGAGGTGCGCTATTTTTTGTCGATGCCTTGGCGCACTACCGCGCCCGGCGGCGACGAGCGCGAATATTTTGTCTGGGGTGCCACCGCGGCAATGCTGCGCAACCTCTATCGTTTGCTGGCGAGCTGATCGCCGGCCCTTGATCGCCGATCCTTGCTGTGCCGCGCATGCCGCGCCAGCCGCGCGCGCTGACCGGCTGTGATCGACGAAGCGCTCGTTATGATCGCCTCGCGATGAGTTTTTTTGCCGTCCTGTTTGCTCTGCTTGTCGAACAGCTCAAGCCGCTGCCGCGCGACAACTGGGTCCACCACATCCTGCAGCGCTGGGTCGGCTGGACGGGCCGCAATTTTGATGCCGGCAAGCCGCACCACGCCGTGGTGGTCTGGGGGGTGTCGGTGCTCGGGCCGACGCTCGTCGCCGCCGCGATCTACCTGCTGTTGCGCGAATTCAGCCTGCTGCTGGCGCTGGCGCTGGATGTCACGGTGCTCTACCTGACGCTGGGTTTTCGCCAGTTCAGCCACTACTTCACCGACATCCGCGATGCGCTCGACCGCGGCGACGAGCCCGAAGCGCGCCGGCTGCTCGCTGAATGGCGCCACCTCGACGCCAGCGAATTGCCACGCACCGAGCTGCTGCGGCATGTCATCGAACATTCGCTGCTCGCCGCGCACCGGCATGTCTTCGGCGTCTTTTTCTGGTTTGTAGTGCTCTCTGCGGTCGGCCTCGGCCCGGCCGGGGCGGTGCTCTACCGAATGGCGGAATTTGCCAGTCGCTACTGGGCCTACCGGCACCGCGCGCTGGATGCGCCGGTCAATGAAAAGCTGCGCGACCTGGTGCGGCACCTCTTCAACCTGATCGACCATGTGCCGGCGCGGCTGACCGCCTTCGGCTTTGCGGTGGTCGGCAATTTTGAAGAAGCGGTCAACGGCTGGCGGCGCGACGCCGGCCTGTGGAAACATGCCAACGAAGGCATCATCCTGGCCGCTGCTGCGGGCGCGGTGGGCATCCAGCTGGGCGGCAGCGCAGCACCGGGCGTGACGCCGGACCGGTCCAAGACATTCGATGCCGGCACCGAGGCCGACAGCGCTGCGGCCGAAGGCTCCACGCTGGGTGCGGCGCCGCAGATTGCGCACCTGCAAAGCATGGTCGGCCTGGTCTGGCGCTCGGTGGTGCTGTGGATGTTGCTGGTCGCGCTGCTGTCGCTGGCCAATGTGCTCGGCTGATGCCGCCCGGCCCAGATTCCCGGATCAACTCAGCTCGCTGAACAACTCGCCGTAGATGCGGTAGCGGGTGGCCGCGATATCACCGCGCTGTAGCGCGTCGCGCACACCGCACTGCGGCTCGTGGCGGTGGCTGCAGTTGTAGAACTTGCAGTGGCCCAGATGCACGGCGAAGTCCGGCATCAGCGACGCCAGGTCGGTGGCGGCAATCTGGCGCAGGCCAAATTCCTGAAAGCCGGGTGAGTCGATCAACGCGCCCTGCGCCGCATCTTCACCAAGCCAGTACCAGGTCGTCGTCGTCGTCGTGTGTTTGCCGGCATTCAGGGCCAGCGAAATCTCGCCGACCTGGGCATTGGCCGCGGGCACGAAGCGGTTGATCAAGGTGCTCTTGCCCATGCCGCTGGGGCCCAGCACCAGCGTCGTGCGGCCGGCCAGGCGCGGCAGGAGCTTGGCGCCTGCGTCGTCGGTGTCGGCCTTCAACGCAAACTCGACAACCTCGATGCCCATCGCGACATAAGGTGCCAGCCGCGCGCGCGCCAGGTCGACGCTGGGCAGGTCGGTTTTGTTCAGGCCGATCCAGGCCGGCACACCGGCGCTGCTGGCGGCCACCAGCGCGCGCGCAAGCTGCGATTCGCTGAACGGCGGCTCCACCGCGACGAGCACCAGCAGCGCATCGAGGTTGGCCGCAAATGATTTGGATTTCCACTCGTCCTGGCGGAACAGCAGGTTGCTGCGCGGCTCGACTTCTTCGATCACCCCGGCGTCGCCGCTGGCCTGCCAGCGGACGCGGTCACCGACCACGGCTTCGGTTTTTTTGCCACGCAGATGGCAGTGGATGCGCTGCCGCTCCGGCGTTTCGACGATCACATGGCGGCCATGCGCGGCGACCACGAGCCCCAGATCAAGTGCCGCAAAACGGCTCAAGCGCCGGCCTTCACCGCTGCAACGCGTCGACCTTGGCGGCGCAGATGAAATCGTTGATCGAGATGCCGCCCACCGAATGGGTGTTGAAGCGCACCGTGCAGGCGCCGTAACTCACAGCCAAGTCGGGGTGGTG
>JANOKR010000389.1:0-12562 GCA_031419315.1 Betaproteobacteria bacterium | reverse complement strand
GCGACTTGCAGCAGTGGCGGTCCGCGGTAATCGACCAGCGCGCTGAATTGGACTTCTCAGCGCCCGGCCGCCACCGGCCCAGCCGGGGTTGGGGTGGCCGGCATAGGGCGTAAGAATTCCACAACCGAAGCCGGCCACCCCAATCCCGGCTGCGAGGACAGCCCATTCGTGGCGCGGCCATCAACGACGCAATCCCAAGACCAAGCCCAAGACCAAGACCAACGCCAAGCGCTTGAATGCCGACCAGCGCTACGCCGTCACGGTGCTGCCATGTTCTGGTACTTGCACTTTCCAGCCGAGTTCGTCCTGGATGCGCACGCGCAACGCATCACTGGCCGCAGGGTCGCCGTGCACGACAAAAGTCTGGCGCGGCGGCTTGCGTGAAAAGCCGCGCAGCCAGGCCATCAGCTCTTCGCAATCGGCGTGTCCCGAGAGCCCTTCGAGATGGCTGACGGTGGCGCGCACCGGCACATATTCGCCGTGGATCTTGACTTCGGTGGCGCCGCCGACGAGCCGGGCGCCGCGGCTGCCACCGACCTGGAAGCCGGGGAAGACGATATGGTGCCGGGCTTCGGGCGCCATCACCTTCAGGTGGTGCAACACCCGCCCGCCGGTGGCCATGCCACTCGCCGAAATGATCACGCAGGGGTCGCGATGGGTGCTCAGTCGCATCGACTCCTGCGGTGTGGTGACGATGCGCACGCCGTTGGTCATCGCGGCGGTTTCAGCCGGCGGGATGCGCAGCAGATTGCGGTGGCGGCGGTACAGCGTGGTGGCCTGGGTGGCCATCGGGCTGTCCAGAAATACCGGCAGGTCGCGCGGGATCTCGCCGGCACGTTTGAGGCGCTGCAGCGTGAGCATCAGGGCCTGCGCACGGCCGACCGCAAAACTCGGCAGCAGTACCGAGCCGCCGCGGTGGATCGTCTCGCGCACGATCACGCCCAGGCGCGCCTGGGCATCTTCTGGCGGATGCCAGCGGTCGCCGTAGGTCGACTCCACGAGCAGCACATCGGCGCGCGTGATCTTCTGCGGTGGCGGCATCAGCGGGTCGGCCTGGCGGCCGAGATCGCCGGAAAATACCAGCGTCTCGCCGCGTTGCGCCAAGGTGACCGCGCAGGCGCCGAGCAGATGCCCGACGGGCGTCAACGTGATCTCGAGTTTGTTGCTTCCGTCGATGCTCAGCGGCGTGCCGGGCTCCAGGCTGCGCATCTGCGCGATCGCTCGGTGCGCGTCGGCGCGGGTGTACAGCGGCAGCGCCTTGGCGTGGCGCGTGAAGTGATGGCGGTTCGCGCGCCGGGCGTCTTCTTCCTGCAAATGCGCGCTGTCCAGCAGCAGCACTTCGGCGAGGTCGCGGGTTGCCGGGCTGGCGTAGATCGGGCCGTCGTAGCCTGCTTTGACGAGGGCCGGCAGATAACCGCTGTGGTCGAGATGGGCATGGCTGAGCACCACCGCGTCGACCTCCAGCAAGGCCTGCGGTGGCGGCGCCCAGTTGCGCTCGCGAAAAGTCTTGAAGCCCTGGAACAAGCCGCAGTCGAGCAAGATGCGCCGGCCGCCGATGCCGACGAGATGTTTCGATCCGGTGACGGTATCGGCAGCGCCGAAAAAGCTGATCTGCATCGCGCTGCGCCTTCTCGATCGTTCAGCCGCGGCTGAGGGTTTGCAATTCTGCCGACTCGATGTGATGCACGCCAGCCGGCATTTGTTGCAACGCCAGGATCAGCGCACGCGCGACGGTGTGGGCTTCGATCGGCCGCCAGCGCGCCGGGATGAATGCGCCCAGCGGCCCGGTGATGGCAATCGCAACCCGCTCGGCCAGACGCAGCGGCTGGCCGAGCGTGGCGCGGTCGCCGGTGAGCAGCGAGGGCCGCGCGATGACGACGCAGGCAAAACCCAAACCCGCGACCGCGGCTTCCATCTCGCCTTTGACGCGGTTGTAGAAGCTTGCCGAGCGGGCATCTGCGCCGAGTGCGGAGACCACCGCAAAGCGTGTCACGCCGGCGGATTTTGCGGCGCGCGCGAAGCGCAGCACCGCGTCGAAATCAACCGCCCGGAAAGCCGCCTGCGACCCGGCCTGCGCAATCGTCGTGCCCAGCGCGCAGTAGGCAACGTCAGCCGCTGGCAGAGCAGGCAGCCGGTTGAAGTCGACCACGATTTCGTGGCAGCCGGCGGGGCCTAAGCCGGCGCGCCGAGTCAGCGCGTGCAGTATCGGCGCACCGGGCTGGCTGTGAATTTGTGCCGCGAGCGCGCGCCCGACAAGGCCGGTGCTGCCGGCAAGCAGGGCTGACGCAAGAGCGGCGGTCATGCGCTCAAGCATACTTCGCCGCGATCAAGAGACCGCCAGCAACCACCACCGAACCGATTGCCCTTGCATGCCGACCATCCACCTGATCCAGCCCGACGGCGACCGCCTGAGCCTTGACGTCAAAGGCGGCCAAAGCCTGATGCGTGCCGCGACCGATGCCGGTGTGACCGGCATCGTCGCCGACTGCGGCGGCAGCATGAACTGCGCGACTTGCCATGTGTATGTCGACCCCGCCTGGGCCGGCAAATTGACACCGCCCACCGAAGACGAAAAAGCGATGCTCGAGATGACCGCCAGCGAAGCCCGCGCGACCAGCCGGCTGAGTTGCCAGATCGGCTTGAGCGACGCGCTCGACGGGCTCGTCGTCGAAATTCCGCCGACGCAATACTGACCTGCGATGCGCGCCGGCAGGTGTCGCCGGCGCGGCGATCACTTCGACTTCGGCAAGCGCCCCATCAAATAAAATTCGTCGTTCGGCCGCATGCCGGTGACGTTGGCGAGCCGGTTGCTCATACCAAAAAACGCCGTGATCGCGGCGATGTCCCAGGCGTCTTCTTCGTCGAAGCCATGCTCGCGCAGCGCCGCAATATCGGCGTCGCACACCTCGGCCGAACGCAGGCAGACCTTCATCGCGAAGTCGAGCATCGCGTGTTGGCGCGGGCTGATATCGGCCTTGCGGTAGTTCACCGCAACCTGGTCGGCGACCAGCGGCTTTTTCTCAAAGATGCGCAATATCGCGCCATGGGCGACGACGCAATACAGGCAGTCGTTCGCCGCCGAGGTGGCAACGACGATCATCTCGCGGTCGCCCTTGCTCAAGTGGCCGCCTTCCTTGAGCATCAGCGCGTCGTGATAGGCGACAAAAGCGCGCCACTCGGCCGGGCGGTGCGCCAGGGCGATGAAGACGTTGGGCACGAAGCCGGCCTTGGCTTGGACTTCGAGGATGCGTGTGCGGATGTCGTCGGGCAGGTCTTTCAGTTCGGGCACGGGGTAGCGCGAGATCGGGGCGGTCATCGGGTGGGCTCCTGTAGGAAAGCGGCGCGGTGCCGCGGATTCACTTGCGTAACTACGTGCGGAACTGCATCGCGTGCAGTCGTGCGTAGAGGCCGTCGCGAGCGAGCAGCTCGGCATGGCTGCCCTGTTCGACCAGGCGGCCGGCATCGAGTACGAGCACGCGGTCGGCATGTTCGATCGTCGACAGCCGGTGTGCGATGACGAGCGTCGTGCGGCCCTGCATCAAAGTCTCGAGCGCGCCTTGCACCGCACGTTCACTTTCACTGTCCAGCGCCGAGGTCGCTTCGTCGAGGATCAATACCGGCGCGTCTTTGTAAATCGCGCGGGCGATCGCCAGACGCTGGCGCTGGCCACCGGACAACTGGCTGCCGTTGTGGCCGACGAGGGTGGCGGCGCCTTGGGGCAGGGCGTCGACAAACTCGAGCAGGTTGGCGCCGGCCAGCGCCGCACGCACGCGCTCGTGATCAGCATCCTCACCGAGTGCGGCCCCGAGCGCGACGTTGGCGGCGACGCTATCGTTGAAGAGCACAACGTCCTGGCTGACGAGCGCAAACTGGCGGCGCAGGCTGCGCAGGCCCCAGTCGCGCAAGGGCACGCCGTCGAGAAAAATGGCGCCGCTGGTGGGCTCCAGAAAACGCGGCAGCAAATGCACCAGCGACGATTTGCCCGCGCCCGACGGGCCGACCAGCGCCACCGTTTCGCCGGCCGCCACGCGCACCGACAGGCCGTCGATCGCGGCGGCGCTGTCGGCGCGGTATTGCAGCCGGATGTCGCGCAGCTCGATGTCGCCACGGGCACGGTCGCTGCGGTGGCTGCCGCCTTGCTCGGTCGGGTGTTTGTCGATCAGGTCGACGGCGCGCTCCAGCGCGGCGAGCCCGCGCGTGATCGGCGCCATCACGTCGGCGAGTTTTTTGATCGGCGCCACGAGCATCAGCATCGCGGTGATGAAAGCCACAAAACTGCCGACCGAGGCGGTGCCGGTGCTGCTTTGCCAGAGAGCGACGGTAATCACAGCCGACAGTGCGAAGGCCGCCAGCACTTGTGTCACCGGGGTCATGGTGGCGCTGGCGATGGTCGCTTTCAGTGTCAGCCGGCGCAGCAGTTCGCTGCTCGCGCCAAAGCGTTCTGCCTGCACCGGGGCGGCGTCGTGCAGGCGCACGATGCGCCAGGCGAGCACGTTTTCTTCGACGATATAGGCCAGCTCGTCGGTGGCGGTCTGGCCGGCGGTGACCAGGCGGCGCAGGCGCTTGCCGAGCGTGCGCATGACCCAGGCGACCGCCGGAAAGAGCACGCCGACAAAAAGCGTCAGCTTCCAGTTCAGCCAGAGCAGGTAGCCCAGCAGCGCGAACAGGGTCATCGAATCGCGCGCCAGCGTGAGCACCGCATTCACGAGTTGCAGCGCGCCTTGCTGGACTTCGTAGACCAGCGAATTGGTCAGGCTGCTCGCGCTGCGGTTGGTGAACAGCGCGGCATCGGCGCGCATCAAATGATCAAACATCGACCGGCGCAGCTCAAGCACGCCGCGGTTGGCGGCCCAGGCGAGTGCGTAGTCGGCGATGAAGCCAGCCAGCCCGCGCAGCGCGAACAGGCCGATGATGACCACCGGGATCAGCCACAGCGGTAGCGCGCGGCCGGTAAAGCCCTGGTCGAGCAGCGGCTGCATCAGCGCCGGGATCAGCGGCTCGCTGGCGGCTGCGATAACCGTGGCCAGCGCTGCGACACCGATGGCGCCGCGGCCGTGGCGAAAATACGGCGCGATGCGTTTGAAACGGTGCAGCAGCGAATCCATGAGCACGGGATTATCAAGGCCGCCCGCGGCCGTCCGTAGAATGGTGCGATGTGGCTCCGTCGTCGGTTTGTCGCTGCAGCAGCAGCCAGTCTCGCCCTGCCAACGGCCGCGCAGTTCCGCATCGAGATCTCGGGCATCGGTGCGACCCAGTTGCCGATGGCGGTGGCTGCGCTGCGCGGCGAGGGCGCGCTGGCGGTGTTGCCGTCGGCGATCATCCGCGCCGACCTCGAGCGCAGCGGCGCGTTCCGGTTTGTCGATGCGCCTGCCGGCTTGGACGAGCGCAGCCCGCTGGCGCAGGACGAGATGCGCAGCCGCGGCGCCGACGCCCTGCTTGCCGGCTCGGTGACGCGGCTCGTCGACGGCAGCCTCGACCTGCGCTACCGGCTCTGGGACACGATCAAGGGGGCCGAGTTGTTTGCCCGCGCGACGACGGTGGCCGCGGCCGACCTGCGCCTGACAGCACATCGCATCGCCGACGAGATCTTCGAGAAACTGACTGGCGACAAGGGGGTTTTTGCGACCCGCATCTGCTACGTCACCCGCGCCGGGCGCCACTTCACGCTGCGCATCACCGACGCCGACGGCGAAGGCGGTGAGCTCGCACTGCAAAGCACCGAGCCGATCATCTCGCCGGCCTGGGCGCCGGATGGCAAGTCGATCGCGTATGTGAGCTTCGAAACCCAAAAGGCCGTGGTCTGGGTGCAGGATGTACTGAGCGGCCGGCGCTCGATGGTCGCCAACCACCGCGGCAGCAACAGCGCGCCGGCCTGGTCGCCCGACGGCCGGGAACTCGCGGTGACGCTGTCGCGCGACGGCCCGGCGCAGCTGTTTGTGGTTAGCCGCGATGGTGCTGCGCTGCGCCGATTGACTTCGAGCAGTGCGATCGATACCGAGCCGGTCTACACCCCCGACGGCCGCACGATCTATTTTGTCAGCGACCGCGGCGGCGGCCCGCAGATCTACCGCGTGCCCGCCGGCGGCGGCGCCGTCGAGCGCGTGACCTTCAAGGGCAGCTACAACATCAGCCCCGCAATCAGCCCCGACGGGGCGACGCTGGCCTACATCAACCGCGACGGCGCGGCGTTCAGGGTCACCACGATCGACCTCGCGGCGGGCACCGTGCAAACCCTCACCGATACCCAGGACGACGAAAGCCCGAGCTTCGCGCCGAATGGCCGCCTTATCGTTTACGCCAGTCGCGCCAACGGTCGTGACGTGTTGATGACGACCACGCTTGATGGCAAGATCAAGACAAGATTGCTGAGCAGCGGCCTGGACATGCGCGAGCCGGCCTGGGGGCCGTTCGGCCGTTGATCGACATCGCCAGCGTCCCGACCCGATTCATCGCGACAACCCCATCCACTTTCGGAGGCCAGCATGACCGCTCGAAATACCCAACACCCGACCTCACCGGCGACCTCGCTGGCAACGTCACTGGCAATATCACCGACGGCGCTCGCGGCAGCAATTGCCATCGCGGCACTGCTGGTGGGCTGCGGCTCGTCGACCAAGCTCAGCGATACGCCGATCGAAAGCCGAACGCCGACGCCCGTCGCGGCTGCCGGCCCATCGACTGCCGGCACCGCGGCGGCCGCGGCGGCGACGACCCCGGCGGCGCAGTCGCGCGTGGCCACGGTGAGCGCCGGCGCTGGTGGTGCTGCAGGGTCGGCGGGTGCAGCGGGTGCAGCGATCTTGGCCTGGCCCGCATCACGTGTCGTCTTTTTTGATTACGACAGTTTTGCGCTGCGCGACGAGGCCAAACCGGTCGTCGATGGCCACGCCAAGGTGCTCGCCGGCAACCGTGGCCGCAAGCTCACCGTCGAAGGCCACACCGACGAGCGCGGCGGGCGTGAATACAACCTGGCATTGGGCCAAAAGCGTGCTGAAGCGGTCGCCAAGACGCTGGTGCTGCTTGGCGCGGGCGAGTCGCAGGTCGAAGCGGTGAGCTTCGGCAAGGAGCGCCCGGCGGCAAACGGCAACGATGAATCCGCGTGGGCGAAAAATCGCCGCGCTGAACTGAAGGACCGTCCGTGATGGGCTGGAGTTTGCCTGGCGCGGCCGCTGCGCGCGAGCCGTTTCGGCGCCGGCTGCGTGTGCTGTCAGCGGCATTGACGGCGGTCGCCGCGTTGGCAGGCGCGCCGGCTGCGCAGGCCGGTCTTTTCGACGACGAAGAGGCACGCAAGGCGATCGTCGACCTGCGCAGCCGGATCAAGGAAACCGACGACTCGGCCAAGGCGCGCGCCACCGAGCTGGCGCAGACGACGACGCAGCTCGCCGAAGTCGTGCAGGCGCTGCGCCGCAGCCTGCTCGACCTGAACAACCAGCTCGAAGCGATGCGCGGCGACCTGGCCAAGCTGCGTGGTGCTGACGAACAGCTGCTGCGTGATGTCGCCGATGTGCAAAAACGCCAGAAGGATATCGGCCAGGGCCTGGACGACCGGCTGCGCAAACTCGAACCGCAGAAGGTTGCGCTGGACGGCGCCGACTTCCTCGTCGAGCCCGAAGAAAAGCGCATGTACGAAGAAGCCATGACCTCGATGCGCGGTGGTGATTTTGAAAAGTCGGTGGCGACGCTGGGCAATTTCCAGCGCCGCTTCGCGGGCAGCGGTTATTCGGATTCGGTACGTTTCTGGCTCGGCAATGCGCTCTACGGCAAGCGCGACTACAAAGAGGCGATCACGGCCTTTCGCGCTTTTGTCACCGGCGCGCCGCAGCACCCGCGCGCCGCCGAAGCCTTGCTGGCGCTGGCCAACAGCCAGGTCGAAGCCAAGGACCGCGTCGGCGCGCGCAAGACCATCGACGAGTTGACCAAGGCCTACCCGGCTTCGGACGCCGCGCAGGCGGGCAAGGAGCGGCTCGCGGCGCTGAAGTGAGCGGTGTGAGGTGCGGCAGGGCGCTCGCGCTGATACGGGCACCGCGCGTGCATCAGCACCCGAACCTGCATTCCCATCTGAACCCGCGCTCATAGAATCGCGCGATGCAAGAAGCTGAACTCCCCGCTCTGGCGGCCCAGGTTCTCTGGGCCGTTTTCGTTTTGGCCGCGGCTTTTGGTGCGATCGCGCAGCGCACCCACTTTTGCACCATGGGCGCGGTGGCGGATGTCGTCAACATGGGCGACACCAGCCGCGCGCGCATGTGGGCGATGGCCATCGGCGTGGCGATGATCGGCTTCAACGGGATGGTCGGCGTTGGCCTCATCGACGCCGACAAGAGCATCTACACGGCGCCGAAACTGATCTGGTTGTCCAACCTCGTCGGCGGCCTGATGTTCGGCTTCGGCATGGTGCTGGCCTCGGGCTGCGGCAGCAAGACCCTGGTGCGCATCGGCGGTGGCAGCCTGAAATCGTTGGTCGTTTTTGCGCTGCTCGGCATCGCCGCCTACGCCACGATGCGCGGCCTTTTTGGGGTGTGGCGCGTGGCCACGCTCGACACCGTGGCAATCACGTTTGCGACTGGGCAGGACCTGCCGTCGCTGCTGGCGCCGGCCCTGGGCATGTCGCGTGCTGGCCTGGCGCTCGCACTCGGCTGCGGTCTGGGTGGCGCCTTGGTGTTGTGGGCGCTCAGCCGGGCCGAAGGGCGCAGCAGCGATGTCGTGATCGCCGGCGCCGGCATCGGCTTGGTGATCGTCGCGGTCTGGTGGGTCTCGGGGGTGCTCGGGCACGTGCCGGAACATCCGGTGACGCTGGAAGAGGCTTTTCTCGCCAGCAGCAGCCAGCGCATGGAGTCGCTGACCTTTGTCGCGCCGATCGCCTATTCGATCGACTGGCTGATCCTGTTCAGTGACCAGAGCCGGGTGCTGACGATCGCGATTGTCAGCACGCTGGGGGTGATCGCCGGCTCGGCGATCGTGGCCTTGGCCACGCGAAGCTTTCGGTGGGAGGGCTTTGGCGGCACCGAAGATACCGCCAACCACCTTGTCGGCGCGGTATTGATGGGCGCGGGTGGCATCACCGCAATGGGCTGCACGGTGGGGCAGGGGCTGTCGGGGGTGTCGACATTGGCGCTGGGCAGCTTCATCGCGCTGGCAGCGATCATCGCCGGCGCGGTGCTGGCGCTGAAGTACCAGATCTGGCGCCTCGATCGGCTTGGTTGAATCGATGGACTCGATCAACGTGGCGTCCGGCGTTACGCAGTCGGCTCTGCCGGCCGATCTGGAGCGGCGCTTCGGCGGCCTGCGCCGGCTTTATGGCGACGCTGCGTACCAACGGTTGCGCCAACTGCGGGTGGCCATCGTCGGCCTCGGTGGTGTCGGTTCGTGGTCGGCCGAAGCGCTGGCACGCTGCGGTGTCGCGTCGCTGGTGTTGATCGACTTCGACCAGGTTGCCGAATCAAATATCAACCGCCAGGTGCAGGCGTTGGGCAGCACCGTCGGGCAATCAAAGGGTGAGGCTTTGCGCGCGCGCATCGCCGACATCCACCCGGGCTGCGCGGTCGTGCTGGTCGACGATTTTGTGACCGCCGACAACTGGCCGGCGCTGTTGACGCAGCCGGTCGATGTGCTCATCGACGCCTGCGACCAGGTCAGCGCCAAGCTCGCGCTGGCGGCCTGGTCGCTGTGTGAGCAGCGGCCGCTGGTCACGGTGGGCGCAGCCGGCGGCAAGCGACTCGCGCACCGCATTGATGTCGACGACCTCGCCGCGGTGACCCACGACCCGCTGCTGGCATCGCTGCGCCAACGCCTGCGCAAGCAGCATGGGGCCGCACGCAGC
The DNA here is from genome assembly GCA_031419315.1 of Betaproteobacteria bacterium. Classification (GTDB taxonomy): domain Bacteria; phylum Pseudomonadota; class Gammaproteobacteria; order Burkholderiales; family Burkholderiaceae_C; genus Rubrivivax. The sequence goes on along the minus strand of JANOKR010000389.1, from coordinate 2,748 downwards.
GGCGCAATCGGCCTGCGCTGCGTGTTCTCGCGCGAGAGCGTGGTGGCGCCGGTCAATGAGACGGCGCCGCGCATGATCGAGGGCCTGAACTGCCATGGCTACGGCTCCAGCGTGATGGTCACCGCCGCTTTCGGCATGGCCGCTGCGGCCGAGGCCGTGCGCCTGGCGAGCCAAAATCCCATGGCATAATTTCAGGCTCTTCGGAGGGGTTGTTAGCTCAGCCGGTAGAGCAGCGGACTTTTAATCCGTTGGTCGTGGGTTCGAATCCCGCACAACCCACCACTCGATTTCATCGAGCGGGTCCTTAGCTCAGTTGGTAGAGCAGCGGACTCTTAATCCGTTGGTCGAAGGTTCGAATCCTTCAGGGCCCACCAATCTCTTCCAGGGTCATCGCGCGAGCAGCAGCTGACCCTTTGTGTTTGCGGCGCGGTTTCTGGACCATACGAAGGACCATACACAGTCGCGATCTGCATGCGCGGGTGTGGCGCTCGCCCGACAGCGCAGCGCGCGCAAGGACGGGCTTGGCCGGGGCTGGTGGCCCCATACCTGGAAGCTCGTCTGACCGTGTTGGGTGCCGATGGCTTCGGGCGCAGCGACACGCGAGCCGCGTTGCGCGGATTCTTCGAGGTCAACCGCCACCACGTCGTGGTGGCTGCGCTCGATGCGCTGGTGCAGCGGGGCACGCTCGATCGCAAAGTCTGCGCTGCAGCGATCGCGAAGTACGGCTCGGTGCAGGGCAGCAAGCCGCCGTGGCAAGTCTGAAGCCGTCGCACGCCGGGCTCTGCGACGGTTGCTGCGAATAGCCCCTGCACCCCCGCTGCGGGCAACAGGGGGGGCCGACCCTCGGCGAGGCGCTAGAAATCCATGCTGACCTTGACGCCGACAGTCCGAGGATCGGCGTAGTTGGCCTGGATCGACGCGGTAGGTACGTTGGCCTCGCCGGCGCCGAAAATGACCGATCGCGCCAGCACGGCCTTGTTGGTGAGGTTCTCGACGAAGCCCTCGACGGTCAAGCCCCGCTTCTCGTTACGCCAGCGCAGCCGGACGTCGACTTTGGTGTATGCCGGCTGTTCCGATCCGGGTACGTTGTAGTCGAAGCTCCAGTACTTTGCCGAGTGCGACAACTGCAGTGTCGGCGTGATCACGTTGTCGCCACCCACGTTGAACAAGTAGCCCGTCTGCAGCGCCGCCGTGATCTTGGGCGAGAGGGCGGGTGCCCAACCCCGCAACTGCAGCGAAGGAACACCGCCCGCTGCGACGATCTCGCCGGTCGTGCGGGTCACGTCCTGTCGGCCCTGGAAGTTGCCCAATCCGTCGACGCGGCCCACGAGGTAGTTGCCGAACTTTGCGTCCAGGAAGGCAATCGAACCGTTCAGGAAAAACGACTTGCCGGGCAACCAGTTGAACTCGAGCTCGAGGCCCTTGGCGTCGACGGCGCCGCCGTTGCTGGTGTACTCGGACGCAAAGCAGGTTGCCGGATTGTTCGGGTCGATGCAGGCGGTCACGAAGGACTGCGCATGCATGTTGCGATAGCGGTTCATGAATACGGCGCCGTTCAAGGTCAGAGTGCGGTTCATGAACTGGCTCTTGGCGCCGAGTTCGTAGGCGGTGACAGTCTCTGGCGTGTAAGTCGGCGGTGCACCCGCGGCCACGAGTTGTGAGCCGTTCACACCGCCGACCCGATAGCCCGTGGACGCGGTGGCGTACAGCATGACGTCTTTGGACACGTCGTGCTCGACGCCGGCGCGCCACAGCAGCTTGTTGTTGCCGCCACCACTGGCGCCACCGATGAGCTTCTGGGAATCCTTGTTGGTGCGTACGCCACCCAGCACGCGCGTGCTGGCCGTGAGGTCGAACGACACATTGGCAAAGATCGCGGTTGACTTTGAATCGAAGGTGTCGGTGGTCGTCGAGTAGCGTGTGTAGACGCCCTTGTCGAGGAATCCGAAGTCCCAGTTGGCCTGCTGCTTGAACCAGTAGGCCCCCAGCAGCCACTTGAGGCGTGTGTCGCCGCTGGAAGCGAGCCGGACCTCGATGGATTTGCTGTCCTGGTCGCTGTCAAAACCCGCGAAGAAGTTGGTCAGGGAATCCTGGCCAGACTGGCCGTAGTGGTAGCCGTCGCTGTAGTCCGCGTCGTAGTAGTTCAGGGCTTTGTATTTGTCGTAGTTCACCAGCACGTTCAGCGCAGCAAACCCCATGTCGTAGTTGCTCTGCAGGTTAAGACTGGTACCGCTCGACTTGGCGCGGGAAGGGCCGTCGCGCGCCACGTCATAGGGTCCCTTGTCGACCTTGGTGGATGCGCCAGAGGTGCCTGTCGCGGCCGCAGAGTCGGGGCCTGGACGCCAGCAGTGGCCTGGCACATAGGTGCCCGTGGCCGACAGCCCGGTTGACGTGGAGGGATCTCCGTTGTTGCGGTAGCAGCCGATCTGCGTGTAGCCCCAGATCGCATCGCTCTTGGTGTCGCGCTCGAAAGTCGTCAGACGCAGCGTGTTGTCAAACCCCTTGAATGGGCGCCAACGGGCCGTCACACGTCCGACTTGGACGTTCTCGTCGCGCAGATCATCGGCAGGACCCTCGAGAACACTGTTCTTGATGTAGCCATCGTGCTTGTCGCCCATCAAGGCCACGCGAAAGGCGAGCGTGTCGCTGGCTGGCAGGTTGATGACGGATTGGGCGCGCACGCGGCGGTAGCTGCCAAGAAGCGTGCCCACACTGCCATAGGCCTCGCCGAAGTCAGGCTGGTTGCTG
>JANOKR010000388.1:0-7853 GCA_031419315.1 Betaproteobacteria bacterium | reverse complement strand
GCCGCTGTAGGACCTGGATCGTGCGCCGGATCTCGTCGTCGCGGCCGATCACCGGGTCGAGCTTGCCCTGGCGGGCACGCTCGGTGAGGTCGAGCGTGTATTTTTTCAGCGCCTCGCGCTGGCCTTCGGATTCGGCCGAGTCGACCTTCTGACCACCACGCACCGCGTCGATCGCCACTTCGAGCGATTTGCGGCTCAGGCCGTGGCCGCGCACGACGCCGCCGATATCGGTTTTGCTGTCGGCCAGCGCGAGCAGGAACATCTCGCTGGCGATGAACTGGTCACCGCGTTTGCCGGCTTCTTTTTCAGTCGCCTGCAGCAATTGCAGCAGGTCGCGGCCGGGCTGCACGACCTGGCCGCTGCCCTGCACCTGCGGCAGGTTGCGCGTCGCCGTTTCCATTGCCACGCCCAACGCTGCGGTGTCGGCACCGGCACGATCGAGCAGCGCCCGCGGGCCGTCGGCCTGGGCCAGCAGCGCTGCGAGCAGATGCGCCGGCTCGATATACGGGTTGTCGCGCGCAACCGCGGCGCTCTGCGCGTCGGCGATCGCTTGCTGGAAGGCGGTGGTGAATTTGTCGATTCGCATGGCGGATTCTCCGGCCGCTGATGCGGCGCTGTGGTTGAACTGCACGTAAGGGGCGGCATCGACATTTCAAGTCAAACCTAGAATGCCGGTGTGGACATACATCAAATCCAGGTGCGCTACGACGCGATGGCCGACCGCCTGTTGGTGCAGGTGCGCACCCGTGCCGGCGAGCTTTATGCGGTGTGGTTGACGCGGCGCATGGCGCTGCGCCTGTGGCCGCCCTTCCAGCAGGTGATCACGCGCATCGGCGTGCAGCGCACCGCGCCCGACGCCACGGTGCTGCCCGAAGCGCGCGACATGATGGCCCAAGCGGCGCGCGATCGGCCGCTGCCTGCGGCCGACTTTGCGACCAAGTTCGACCCCAGTCCGGCGGCGCAACCGCTCGGCCCCGAGCCGCTGTTGCCGGCGTCGATCGATATGGCGCCGGGTGCCAACGGCGTGGGCCTGCTGCTCAAGATCCGCGAGCACCGCGGCCGCAGCCTCGAACTGCGCCTGGGTGATGACCTGGCCACGGCCCTGCTGCGCCTGATGGAGAAGTCGCTCGCTGCCGCCGAATGGGGCATCGTTGCCGCGCCGTCTGCGAATGTGACAGTCGAAGCAGAACGGCCGGTCGGGCCGCTGAACTGAAGCTCGATCGCCGGCTCAGTGCCGGTTGGCGAGTGACACCATCAGTGCGGCCACCAGCACCGGCTTTTGCACCTTGCCCAGCGCCGTCTTCGGCAGCGCGTCGACAAAGACGATCTCGCGCGGCTGTTTGAAACGTGCCAGCTTGGCCGCGCAGGCGGCGCGCAAGCCATCGCTGTCGGGCGCAGCGCCGGGGCGCATCACCACCACCAGCACTGGCACCTCGCCCCAGCGGGCATCGGGCACACCGACGACTGCGCAGTCGGCCACGCCGGGCAGCGCGGCGACGAGATTTTCGATCTCGGCCGGATGGATATTTTCACCGCCAGAGATGATCAGCTCCTTCTTGCGGCCGACGATCTCGAAGCCCCCATCGGCCTGCATCGCGCCGATGTCGCCGGTGGCAAACCAGCCGGCGGCATCCAGCCCGATCTCTGCGCTGCGGTGGTAACCCCGCATCAGATTCGGCGCGCGCAGAAGGATTTCGCCGTCATCGCACAGGCGGACCTCGACACCCGGTGCCGGCCAGCCGACACGGCCGGGATTCGCCAGCGCCTGACGCGGCCGCAGCGCGATCGACACCGGCCCGGTTTCAGTGCTGCCGTATACCTGCGTCACGGGCACCCCACGTGCATGAAAGGCGTCGATCAGATGCCGAGGCACGATCTGCGATCCGCAATTGATGAACTGCAATGACCCCAGATCGGCTCCGGCCCAGCGCGGGTGGTCGATCAAGGCGCGCATCACCGCCGGCACGAGCAGCGTGGTCGTCGGCCGCCACTGCTGGACATCGTCGAACCAGGCATTGGCATCGAAGCGTTGATGCAGCCGCAATGCCGCGTCCGCGGCCAGCGCCGGCAGGGTCTGGATGCACAGCCCGCCGACATGGAACAGCGGCAGCGTCGCCAGCACCCGCGTGCTGGTGTTGAAGTCCTGGACCGCAATTGCCGCATCGATATTCGCCTGCACACCCGTCGCGGTATGCATCGCGCCCTTGGGCTTACCGGTGGTGCCCGAGGTGTAGACCAGCAGCAGGTCGCCGTCTTCGACACCCGGCGCCGGCCCGCTGCCCAGCGCGGCGGCCGACTGGATCTGCGCCGCGAGGGCTTCGAAAGGCGGCTCGGCCAGCAGCAAGCCAGCGCCGGCATGTTCGAGTATCTGCACCAGCTCAGTGGCTGCGAAGCGCCAGTTCAGCGGCAGCAGCACGGCGCCAATCTGCCGGCAAGCGGCGAGTGCTTCGATCATCGCGATGTGGTTCGGCGCCAGCCAGGCGACGATCGAACCGCGGCCGGCACCACGCGCGCGCAGGCCGCCGGCAGCGGCCGCGACACGCGCCGCGTCGAGCCCGCGCGCAAAACCGGGCAGCGGGGCCGGCGTATCTGGCGCGCCTGCAAGCACGCCGCTACTCGATGACCTCGTCGCGCTCACCGGGTTCGTACAGGCATTCGCGGCCGAGGCGGTCGACACACAACTCCGCCGTCCACGGCAGCATCAGCGAGCCGCAACGCGAATCGCGGTAGATGCGCTCCAGCGGCAGGCTCTTCAGCATCGACTGCCCACCGCAGGTGCGGATCGCGAGCCGGGCGATATCGTTGGAGCTTTCCATGATCGTCTGGTGCGCGGCATACAGGCGCATGCGCATGTCGCGGTCGGGGTCGATCTGCGCGTCGCGTGCGTTCTGCAAAAACAGCGCCCGCGTCTGCTCGAGCTGGATGCGCATCTGCGCCACCGCGACCTGCTTGGTCGGGTACATGCGGCGCTTCACCGGCGGCATGCCGGGCACTTCACCGCGCAGGTACAACACCGTGAAATCGTAGGCCGCCTGGGCCAGGCCCATGTAGGTCGGCGAGAGCGTGCTGAACATATGCGGATAACGCGCCGCCGACTGGAAATACAGGCCCTCGGGAATGAGCAGCGCGTCGTCGTCGACAAACACGTCCTTGAAATCGAGGTTGCGCGAGACCGTGCCGCGCATGCCCAGCGGGTCCCAGTCGCCGAAGATCTTGACGCCATCGGCCTGCGCCGGCACCGCGAGGTAGAGCGAATCACGCTGCGTCGCGCCGGGCACATCGAGTGTGCAGAGCACGCCGTAAACATCAGCGGCACCGCTAAGCGACGCGAAGATCTTGCGGCCATTGACCAGATAACCACCATCGACACGCCTGGCCAGCGTGCCAAACGGCGCCTTGCCCGCCGCGGCGCTGCCACCTTCGGAGAAGGGTTGTGCGTAGACCTGGCCTTGATTGACGATGCGGCCGAAGTGCAGCGCGCGGCGGCGCTCGTGGCTGGCGCGCTGCTCAGGCGTCATGTCCAGCGCGTCGGCGATGAAGCCGGCCCACATCGTGGTGCTGACGTGCATGTTCCACGTTAGCGCCGTCGCGCCGCAGTGGCGGCCGATCTCGGCGGCGACCATCACGTAGGTCGCGAAGTCGGCACCCAGGCCGCCCTGCTCGCGCGGGATGCAGATTTTCAGCAGGCCGGCAGCACGCAAATCAGCGTAGTTTTCGAACGGGAACACCGCATCCCGATCGATCTGCGCCGCGCGGGGTGCAAAACGCTCGCGGCCGAGCGTGGCGGCGATGTCGATCAGCTCGCGCTGCAGCGGAGTCAATGTCGCCGGGTTGCCGGCGATGTGCGCGATGGTCGGCATGGCGGGCTTTCTGGGGAAATCAGGCCACGCAGAAGTGGCGTTGCAGGAATGACAGCAGCGCCGCGTTGAAAGCCTGCGGCTGCTCGGCGTTGGCAATATGGCCGGCATCGGCCAGGGTCTTGAACTCGGCACCGGCGATGCGCTGGGCCATGCGCTGCATCACCTCGGGCGGCGCGGTGCGGTCGAACTCACCCGCCAGGCACAGCGTGGGCACGCGGATCGCTGCCAGGCCTGAGCGGCCGTCGAAGCCGACGATGGCTTGCAGCGCGGCGCGGTAGGTCGCTTCGGGCACCTGCGCCATCACCGCCGCCGACTGCTCGATCGCCGCGGCGCTGGCTGTCGGCCCGACCATGCCCGGGACCAGTTTCGCCGCCAGGCCGGCCATGCCTTGCCCAGCATCGAGCAAGCTCAGGCGGTCGCGTACAAAGTTGCGTTGCCAATCACCATCGGGTTTGCCGAACGCCGGCGAGGTGCAGGCCAGCACCAGACCCGCGACCACGCCGGCGTCGATGGCGGCCAGCGCCTGCGCGACCATGCCGCCCATGCTGTGCCCGACCAACACGGCGCGATCGAAGCCGAGCCCGCGCACCGTGGCCGCGACCGCACGGGCCATCACTTCAGTCGTTAGCCTCCCGGGCAGCGGCGAGCCGCCGTAACCCGGCAGGTCGACCGCGATCGCGCTGTAGCCGGCCTCGGCGATCGCGGCGGTCGTGCCTGATACGGCGTCTGACCAGATGGCGCGGCTGCCGCCAACGCCGTGCAACAGCAGCACCGCGATCGCGCCGTCGCCCTGACGCTCGTGGGCCAGTGGTGTTGCGGCGGGCATCACAGCAGGCATCACAGCAGAAGTCACAGCAAGCGCCCCGCGTCGACCACCGGCACGCCGTCGAGCAGCACCGTGCAGCCGCGCAGCGGCAGGTCGAAGTGGCCTTCGGTGTGGCGGCCGGCGGCCTCGTTGGCGCCAGTTGAATACAAGAAGTTGCCGGCGAAAGCACGCAGCTCGGTGCCGTTGAAATCGCGCTGGTCGTAGAAGGTCATCGCGTCCCAGCGCGCGCGCCGGTTCAGCCCCCAGCCGAGATGCGACACCGCATACGCGGCGCGGTCGCCCCAGGCGGCAAAGTAGCCGCGCATCATCTTCGCGTCGGGGCTGTCGCCGACGATATCGACAACATGGTCGTCTTCGACAACCAGGCGCACCGGGTCTTGCAGATAGCGCTTGAAGGTCAGGTTCACATCACCGCGGTCGAGCACCAGCGTGCCGCGTACCGACCCCGCGGCCGGGAACGCCAGCACCAGCCCGCCCGGCCAATGCGACAAGGTGCCGGGCTTGGCTGTGAAACCCCAGACACCGCCGACCCGCGCGCCGGCCAGCGCGACCTGCAGGTCGGTGCCGGCGGCCGAGGTGACCCGCATCGACGTCGCCGCGCGCAAGCGCCGCATGGCATCGCGCACTGGCGCTTCGTCTTCGGCCTTGGGTTCACAGCGCTCGAGGACCTCGACGGCCTCATGGCTGATCGCCAGCACCCGCGCGCCACCGCGCAGGATCGCCGGCAGCTCGGCGGCATGCTGCAGGCCTTCGATCGTGCAGTCGGCGACAAAAACCGATCCGGCCAGCGCGGCGACCACTGGCGCCAGGCCGTCGATGGCCTGCGACGCGCCGGTCGAGCGCACCGGCACTGGCGCCTTCAGCGAGCGCGCTGGCAGCACCAGATGAAAAGGCCGCGCGCCGATGCGCAGCAAGGCCAACTCGGTCAACTGCGGCAGCTCGGGCCGGGTCTGCGTTTCCGACAATACCGCGCAGGCATCACCCGGCTGCACACCGCAGAGCCGAAAGACACGCTCGAACAAATCGATATGCACACCTTCGATGCGAACCATGCTCGAAGTCACTGGCGCCGTCACAGGATTTCCCCGAGCAGGTGGTAATGGCCACCGTTGAAGACCAGCGGCGACAGCGCCGATTCACCTGCCTTGAGCACCTGCCCGACGAAGAGGCGGTGGTCGCCGACCTCGTGCTGCGCAAAATTCGTGCATTCAAAAAACGCCGCCGCGCCAGCCAGCACCGGCGCCTGGCCTGCGCCCCAGGACCAACTGCCTTCGGCAAATTTGTCGGCGTGCTGCGATGCAAACCGGCGCGACAACTCGACCTGGTTTTCGGCAAGCACGTTGACGACAAAACAGGGCGCGCGGCTGAACGCAGCGAGGTTGATGCTGGCCAGTCGCAACGACCATTGCACCAGCGGCGGGTCGAGCGACAAGGAGCCAAAAGAGTTGGCGGTCAGCCCCACCGGGGCGCCGTCGACATCCAGGCAGGTGACGATCGTGACGCCGGTGGTGAAGCGGCCGAGTGCCTTGCGCAGCGCTTGCTGCGCGGGTGGCATGGGCTGGGTTGGCGACGACGAGGGAAAACTCATGCCGGGGAGTGTAGGCAGATGCGAATGTGTCTAGCGCGTGACCGGCCCGCGCCAGGCGTCAGCGCGCGGTGTTGCCGGCTGTGCCGGCGTTGTCGACCTGAAGGCCCCAGCGCCGCAGCGCGTCGTCGTCAGTCACTCGCGCATCGACCCAGACTGCACCGGCGGCTGTGCTCTCTTTTTTCCAGAACGGGGCCTGCGTTTTCAGATAGTCCATCAAAAATTCGCAGGCCTCGAAGGCCTGGCCGCGGTGCGCCGATGTCACCGCCACGAGCACGATCTGGTCGAGCGGCTGCAGCGGCCCGACGCGATGCACGACGCGCGCCGCGCGAATGTCGAAGCGCGCTTCAGCCTGGTCGATCATGGCTTCGATCGAAGCTTCGGTCATGCCGGGGTAATGCTCGAGTTCCAGCGCGGTGATCGTCGCCGCCGCAGCGGGCAATGCGCCATCACGATCGCGCACCGTGCCGACAAAACTGACCACTGCGCCGACACCACCATCACCAGCGCGCAGCGCGGCGACTTCGGCAGACAGATCGAAGTCGGCGGTCTGGATCGAGACGCGGGGAATTGCCATCACCACGGCCTCAGCCGCCCGTCACCGGTGGGAAAAAAGCGAGCTCGTCGCCATCGACGACGGCTTGCGTGTCGTCGCACATCTGGCGGTTCAAGGCGCAGCGCACCGCGCGCCCGCGCGCCAGCAGTTCGGCATGCCGGCCGCCGCGGGCGACGAGTGTGTCGCGTAGCGCGCCGACGGTGATGGCGACGTTCATCTCCAACGCCTCGCCAGCACCAAGCGCTTCACGCAGCGAAGCGAAATATCTCAGGCTGACGCTCATCGCTGGATCAACGCCGGCAGCGGCAGAAAGCTGACGAGGTCACCTCGCCGGACCACCTGCCCCGGCGGGTTGTCGACGAGGCCGTCGCCCCAGACGACCGAGGTCAATACGGCCGAGCTTTGGTTGGCGAAGAGATCGAGACCACCGTCGGCGTTGAAACGGACGCGCAAAAATTCGCGACGCCGATCCGGTCTTGGCCAATCAAAATCGGCCCGCAGCGAAGTCGCGCGTGGCGGCCCGCTCGGCAGCCCTTGCAGCGCGCACAGCAGCGGCACCACCGCGACGAGGTAGGTCACGAAGCTCGAAACCGGGTTGCCCGGCAGGCCGACAAACAGGGTCTCGTTGTCGTCGCCACAACGCACCGCGCCAAAGGCCAGCGGCTTGCCGGGTTTGATCGCGATCTGCCAGAGGTCGAGCCGGCCTTCGGCCTGCATCGCCGGTTTGAGATGGTCCTCTTCGCCGACCGACACCCCCCCGCAGGTGAGGATCAAGTCGTGGCCGTCGGCCGCGCTGCGCAGGGCCTCGCGGGTGGCGTCGAGGCGGTCGACGATGATGCCCAGGTCGGTGACCTCGCAGCCTGCCGCCTGGAGCAACCCGCGCAGGGTGTAGCGATTGGAGTTGTAGATCGCGCCGGGTTTGAGCGGCTCACCCGGCATCGCGAGCTCATCTCCGGTGCTGAACAGGGCCACGCGCGGGCGGCGCAGCACTTTGAGTTGCGCGCGCCCGACCGATGCGGCCAGGCC
>JANOKR010000387.1:0-2762 GCA_031419315.1 Betaproteobacteria bacterium | reverse complement strand
CCGACGATCACGGCCTCGATCGGCACGCCGCGGTCGGTGTGGGTCTGGGGGTCGAAGAAGAGTTCGGCATGGACGATGTTGTCGGCCGCGGCGCGTTCGAAATAGGCGAATGCCATGTCGAAAAAATCGGGTTCCTTGAGCAGCACGCCAGCGCCGGCGTAGTAGATGTCGAGAAAACTCTGCAAGTCGCTGAAGTTGTAGGCCGCACGCAAGGCTTCGACGCTGGCGTACGGCAGTGCCACACCGTTGCGCTGTGCGAGCTTGAAGATCAGCTCGGGTTCGAGCGAGCCTTCGATATGGATATGCAGCTCGGCCTTGGGCATCGTGCGCAGCAGCGCCGGCAGGCGCTCGCGCGGGATGCGGTCGAAATCAATGGCCATGTCTTGATGCAATCCCGGAAGAAAACAAAACGCCGCCGGGCGAAGCGTGTCGCGCGGCGGCGTGGGGGTCGATGTCGATGCCGGCAGCGATGTCAACGCCGTTGGCGGCGCCGGCACCTTGGTCAGGCGCTCGCTTGCTGACTCACTTGCTCACTCACTTACCCGAAGGCACCTTGCCTTCGACACCCTTGACGTAGAAGTTCACGCCGCCGAGAAATTTGTCGTCGGCGACCACGTCCTTGGCCAGCAGCTCCTTGCCGTCGGTGCCGGTCAGCGGGCCTTTCCAGATCGAGAAGCTGCCGTCCTTGAGGCCAGCCTTGACGGCATCGACCTTGGCCTTGACCTCGGCCGGCACCTTGTCGCTGATCGAGACGATGTCGATCGCGCCCTCTTTGACACCCCACCAGGTATTGGTGCCGCCGGCCCAATTCCCTTCGAGCGCTTCGCGGGTGGCCTTGATGTAGTACGGGCCCCAGTTGATGATCGCCGAGGCCAGGTGCGCTTCTGGCGAGTAGGCGGTCATGTCGCTGTCCCAGCCGAAAGCGAGCTTCTTGTTCTTGCCCGCGGTCTGCAAGACGGCCGACGAATCGGTGTTCTGGAACAGCACGTCGGCGCCCTGGTTGATCAGGCTCTGCGCGGCTTCGGTTTCCTTGGGCGGGTTGAACCATTCGTTGACCCAGACCACCTTGGTCTTGATCTTCGGGTTGGAACTCTGCGCACCGAGCGTGAAGGAGTTGATATTGCGGATGACCTCGGGGATCGGGATCGAGCCGACCACGCCCAGCGTGCCGGTCTTGGTCATCGCGCCGGCGATGACACCGGCCATGTAGGCGCCCTCGTAGGTGCGGCTGTCGTAGGTGCGCATGTTGTCGGCTTGTTTGTAGCCGGTGCCATGCTCGAACTTGACACCCTTAGTATCGGCGGCGACCTTGAGCATCGGCTCCATATAGCCGAAGGTGGTGCCGAAGATCAGCTTGTTGCCCTGGCCGACCATGTCGCGGAAGACCCGCTCTGCATCCGCCGCCTCGGGCACCTTTTCGACGAAGCTGGTGACCACCTTGTCGCCAAATTCCTTCTCCACCGCCTTGCGGCCGTTGTCGTGGGCGAAGGTCCAGCCGCCGTCGCCGACCGGGCCGACATAAGCGAAGGCGATCTTCAGCGGTTCGGCTTTTGGCGCTGCGGCCGCGGGTGCTGCAGCGGCCGGCGCTGCGGCTTCTTCTTTTTTGCCACAACCGACGAGGGCCGCGGTGGCCGCGATCGCGGCCCAGCCGGCGGCCTGGATCAACGAGCGTTTTTTGGTAGACAACGACATGGTTCTTTTCTCCTGGCAAGGTTGAAAACGAAGGGGCCGATTATCGCGGTGAGAGTTACGACCCCGGGAAGAAGGGTTTCCCCAGCGACGCCGGCATATTGATGCGGATCCAGCCGGCATTGCGCGAGATCAGCACCAGCACGACGATCGTCGCCAGGTACGGCAACATGCTCAAGAACTGGCTCGGGATTTCGACCCCCTCGCCCTGCAGGTGAAACTGCAACATCGTCACGCCGCCGAAGAGATAAGCCCCGAGCAGGACACGTGCCGGGCGCCAGGTGGCGAAGGTCGTCAGCGCCAAGGCAATCCAGCCCTTGCCGGCGACCATGCCCTCGACCCACAGCGGCGTGTAGACGACCGAGATGTAGGCGCCGGCGACACCACACAGCGCGCCGCCGACCATCACCGCGATCATCCGAATGCGGCGCACCGGGTAGCCCAATGCATGCGCGCTTTCAGGCGACTCGCCGATCGAGCGCAGCACCAGGCCAGCGCGCGAACGGTACAAAAACCAGGCCAGCCCGACCGTCAAAACAATCGCGATATAGACCATTGGATGCTGGCGGAACAGCGCCGGGCCGATCAGCGGGATGTCACCCAAAACAGGAATCGCCCACTGCGCCCGCTCGCCGAGTTTGGCCTGCGTGTAGCTGATGCCGATAAAGGCGGAGAAGCCGGCACCAAACAGGCTCAATGCCAGCCCCGACGCGTACTGGTTGGTATTGAGCCAGATCACGAGTACGCCAAAAGCCGCCGCCATCAGCGCACCGGCGGCCGCGCCGGCACCAAAAGCGATCCAGTCGCTGCCGGTGTGCACCGCGGTGGCGTAACCGGCGATCGCCGCGACGAGCATCATCCCTTCGGCGCCGAGGTTGACGATGCCCGCGCGCTCGTTGATGAGCAGGCCCAGGCCGGCGAGTGCGAGCACCGTACCGGCGTTGAGGGTGGCGGCGATCAGCAGTGCGAATGCATCCATGGGGGGTCTCTTCTATTTGCCCTGCGGGCGGCTTGTGAATTCGTTCTTGGCGAAGTGGGTGCTTGGTTTGTTGTTGGCTGCCGCCGGCCGGGTG
>JANOKR010000386.1:0-2420 GCA_031419315.1 Betaproteobacteria bacterium | reverse complement strand
GCCCGCAACAACATGAGCGCCTTCGTCGAGCTGCAGGAAAAGGAGTTCGCGGCCGCCGAGCGCGGCTTCACGGCGGTCAAGCACCAGCGCGAGGTCGGTACCGGCTACTTCGACGCGGTGACCACGACGATTGAAAAACTGGCCTCAACCTCGGCGCTCAAAGGCTCCACCGAAGACGAACAGTTTTTCGACGGCACGAACCTTTGACTTCGGCGCGGCGCGGGCCTGGGCGGCAACGCCGAGGCCGCGCAATGTCCGGTCACGAGGCCGGCTGACCCTGGTCACCAGTCCCTGATGTCCGGGTTGTTGTAGATGTAATTGTTGGGCAGCGCCAGGTTCGAATACGAAAACGACAGGCTCACGTCGAGGGCGCTGACCTGGTGCCACCAGGCGAGTGGCAGGAACACCGTATCGCCGGGCTGCGCAATCACGTCGAGCACCTGCACGCCAGCAAGATCAGGGTGCCGATGAAAGTCGGGTTGATCCAGGTTCACCGCGCTGAAGACGTTGTGGTGGTTGTACAGCCGCGGTGTCTGCAGCGGCGAGATAAAACGCCAGCGCTTGCGGCCGACCACCTGGGTGTGGAAGAGCATCAGCGTATCGTGGTGCAGCGGCGTCAAGGTGCCCGCCGGGCCGAACCAGAACGACGACGCTTCAGGCAACCGGGCTCGGTCGCAGACCCGCGGCAGGCTGCCGATGTCGGCCAGCAGCGGTGCAAAGTCAGGTTGCCGCAGCAGCTCGTTGTTGGCCGTGAGGTAGTGGTCGTTGCTCGGGCCGCCTTGCACGACAAGATTGACAAAATCGCGCAGCAACACCCGGCGCCGGTGTGCAAGCTTGTTTTCCTCGAAGCGCGGGTCGGCCGAACGCTCGGCCTGGACCTCGACATCGAGATGCCCAAAACGCTGGCGCAGATCGGCCGGCGACCAGCGTTTCATCGCCGGCCAGTCGCGCGTGACGTCGGTCAGCACCACCGGCCGGCAGCCGACCACATAGCGCTCGACGAATTCGTCAAACGGCGGCTCAGGGATGCGCTCGACAGCGGCGTAGCCGGGCCTCAGCTCCCACACTTTTTGCAAATTGCCGACGACCGACTCGAGCTTGCGATGCAGTTGCTGCATCCGACGCGCGGCGAGAAATACGGGGTCACTTTCGATGTCCAGGATCGCCCGGCGGGCGACTGCCGGGTGCAGGCCGGCGCCTGTCATCGTCACCAGCATTGATTCTGGCGTGCAGTTGCGCAGGCGCTGCTCGGCCACCCATTGGCGCCAGCCGGCGTCCAGCGCTGCAGGTTCGGCTTGACTGTCCAGCAGGCTCGGCAGGCCAGACCCAACCGCAGGCGGCTTCGGTGCAGTGGTGGGCAGGATCATCGTTGCCAAATCTATACCTGCGCCGCCGCCCCGGGTGCAGTTGGCGACGCACCCCCCCCGCGAATGGGCGGTGGGCCGCCGGGCCCGCGCTACACGCGCTTAAGCACTGCGCGATCGCCAATGGACGAGCAGCGCGAAGCTTGCTGCCGAGATCAACAGCGCGATCAACATCGTCGGTGAGACGATCGCCTGCAGGGCGTGCAGGAGGCCGGTCAGCGCCCAGGCCGGCGCATTGCCCAAGGCGTCCAGCAGCTCGCCTGCGTTCTCCACGCCCGGATGGGCCGGGTCGGGCGAAAAAATCGCGACGCCGGCGTTGTGGAAGAGGCGATCCAGAAAATCCGTGATCGGCGTGAATCCGGCGATCCGCTGCATGCCGAAGTCAGCCAACGCCAATCCGACCGGCAGCACCACCAAGCCCCAACTTCTGAAATAAGCGGTAGCCAGCACCAGCAGCAAAATCAGTGGCGACAGCCACAGCACGGCCAACGGGATCCCGGCGGCGACCCGCAGCGCGGTGGCGGCGGCCGCGGGGGCCATGACACCCCAAGGCAGCGCCAGCCATTCGCCAAAGCCATAGGCCCGCGACACCAGCACCAGTGACGCCACGATGCCGCTGAACAAACCGATGCCGATGGCCACCACCGGCACGGCGATCAGATGCACCAGCAGTGGCACGCCCAGGCTCGCACCATGGCCGACCGGCATCGAAAGCCAGAACTCGTTGGAGCGGTCGGCATGGTCGCGCCGCGCCAGGCCGGCGGTCAGGATCAGCGAAGTCGCCCAGAGAATGGCGGTGGTCACGGCAGTCGAGACGCCCAAGCAGATTATCGTCACCATGGTTGGCATCGAGGTGCCCATCTCCGCTTCGAGCTCATCTTTGAAGTCGTTTTGGCCGACCGTGACGATGAGCATCGCCACCACCAGCGGCGCGATCGAGACCATCGCCCAGCCAAAACGGTGCTGCAGCCATTCGCGTTGAACCAGCGCCTTGAAGGTATTCATGGGGTGTTGCTCCGGCAAGTCTTCAAAACTGGGTGCGGTTGATTTCCGGCC
>JANOKR010000385.1:0-2158 GCA_031419315.1 Betaproteobacteria bacterium | reverse complement strand
GCTCGACCGCGGCGGCAGTTTTTTCTTCGACGACGTGCGCGTGCCCGCGCGCAACATGATCGGCAAGGAGAACGAAGGTTTCATCTGGGCCATGACGATCATTGGCTACAACCGCAACTTCGTGCCGCTGGCCTGCATCGGCGCGGCGCAGAAGTCGCTCGACGAAACCATCGTCTATGCCAAACAACGGCAGATCATGGGCAAGTCGATGTCCAAGTGGCAGGGTGTGGCCAACGAGCTGGCCACCGAGGCGACCAAGCTCGAAGCGGCGCGCCTGCTCTGCTACCGCGCCTTGAGCCTGAAAGACCAGGGCCTGCGCCACGATGCCGAATCGTCGATGGCCAAGTGGTGGGGCGTGAAGGTCGCCAACGAGGCGATCTACACCTGCATGCGACTGCACGGCCATTACGGCTGGGCCAAGGACCTGCCTTTCGAGCAGCGCATGCGCGACTGCCTGGGCATGGAGTCGGCCGACGGCCCGCGCGAGGTGCACCTGGGCATCATCGCGCGCGATCTGCTCGGCAAGGAATTTGCGCCGTTCTGAGTGGCAAAGACATGGGACCACTGCACGGCCTGAAGGTCATCGAGCTCGCTGGCGTCGGCCCGGGGCCGATGGCCGCGATGCTGCTCGCCGACCTCGGCGCCAGCGTCATCCGCATCGACCGCAAGCGGCCCAGCGGCCTGGGCGTGCCGCGGCCAGAACGTTTTGATCTGCTGCTGCGCAACCGCCGCTCGCTGCCGTTGGACCTCAAAGACCCAGGCGCGGTGGCGCTGGTGTTGAAGATGGTCAAGCGCGCGGATATGCTGATCGAAGGTTTCCGGCCCGGCGTGACCGAGCGGCTGGGCCTGGGGCCCGATGTCTGCCTGGCAAAAAACCCGCGGCTGGTCTACGGCCGCATCACCGGCTGGGGCCAGCAAGGGCCGCTGGCGCAAGTGCCGGGCCACGATATCAACTACATCGCCTTGGTCGGCGCGCTGCACGCCATCGGCCGTGCCGGCCAGGCGCCGACGCCGCCGGTCAATCTGGTCGGTGACTTTGCCGGCGGCACGCTGTACCTGGTGATGGGCATGCTCGCCGCGCTGCACGAGTCCAAGCAGTCCGGCCTGGGCCAGGTGGTGGACGCGGCGATGGTCGACGGCGTGGCCTCGCTGATGACGCAGCCGCATGGCACCCGCGCGGCGGGGATGATGAGCACCGAGCGTGGCACCAACATCACCGACTCGGGTGCGCCCTTCTACGAGGTCTACCGCTGCAGCGACGGCGAGTGGGTCGCGATCGGCGCGGTGGAGGCCAAGTTTTATGCCGAAGCGCTGCGTGTGCTCGGGCTCGATTCGTTGTTGAGCGAGCAGTGGAACCGCGCCACCTGGCCCGCCACGAAGACATTGATCGCCGCCAAATTCAGCCAGCGCACGCGGGCCGAGTGGTGCGAAGCTTTTGAAGGCACCGAGGCCTGCTTTGCGCCGGTGCTGTCACTCGACGAGGCGCCGCAACATCCGCACCTGCTGGCCCGCGGCACCTATGTCGAGATCGACGGCATCGTGCAGCCCGCGCCGGCACCCCGCTTCAGCCGCAGCGTGCCGGATACGCCGCAGCCCTTCAGGCCCTGGCAAGCCGCAGACGGCGAGCAGATCCTGAGCCCCTGGCTGAATGCAGGCGAACTCGACGAGGCGCGCGCAAGCGGGCTCGTTGATGCCCCGACACCCCAGCAACACCGCCCGACGGAGAGACCATGAACAGCAGCCACAACCCCGCCCGCCGCCAACTGATGGCCATTGCCACCGCGACCGCCACCGCCGCCTGGACCTTGGGCCTTGCGGTCACGGCCAGCGCGCAGAGCGACTTCCCCAACACGCCGATCCGCATCATCGTGCCGTATTCGCCGGGCACCGGCAGCGATGTGCTGGCGCGGACGGTCGCGCAGAGCATCACCGATAAAACCGGCAAGCAGATCGTGGTCGAAAACCGCGACGGCGGCGGCAGCCTGATCGGCACCCAGATGGCGGTGAGGGCCGCGCCCGACGGCTACACGATCCTGATCGCAGCGAACCCGATGGTCATCGTGCCGAGCCAGAGTTCGACCCCGCCCTACGACCCCGACAAAGACCTGATGCCGGTGGCCAAGGTCGCGGTCATCCCGCTGGTGCTGGCGGTGACGCC
>JANOKR010000384.1:0-3273 GCA_031419315.1 Betaproteobacteria bacterium | reverse complement strand
CAGGGGCAGGCGGCCGGCGACCCGTTGCGCATCGATTGCCGGGTGCCAGTTGGCCAGCGCCACAACCCCACCGACGCCGTCGTCGCTTTCGTTGCCTTCATCGGCACGCAGCACGGTCGCCTGCAAGGTGGCCAGCGCGCGTGCCATGAACTGGTCTCGCAGCCCAGGCGCGATGATCTTGCCCGCCCGCAGTGCCGGGTAGACGTTGCCGGCAAAACCATGCCCTGCGCCGAGCAGGTGCTGGCGGCGGCCGTAGAGGTTTTGCTGCCAGACCCAGGTGCCGGTCTCGGCATCGATTTCCATCTCGTCGAACAGGCGCTGCAACGCGAGCTGGACGAGTTGACTCCAGCGCGGCTCCGCGGTCGTTTCGGCCATATGGATCGCGGCGAGCATGGTGCCCGGCGAGCCCCAGAGTGCTTCACGCACCGGGTTGTCGAGATTGCCCTGCACGGCGTCGAAGATGCGCTGTGCAAGAGCCGCGTCATGGGTGAAAGTCCACTCCAGCAGCCACAGCCCGGTGTCACCGAGCAGATAGGACGCAGTGCCATGCAGACCGCCCTGCAGCGCCGGCCGGTTGCGCTCGGCCAGGCCAATGACAAAGCGGCTGAAGTCCAACTTGCGTTCGACGGCGCCGACTCGTGCCAGATATTCGAGCGCCCAGATCACGCCGCCCGAGCCGTGATACAGCGCATGCACGACCTCGTCCGGCGTATCGGGGTCGTCCAGCGGGTGCGCCAACCAACCGCGTGCCGGGTCGAACTCGTCGACGGCAGATTTTGTGATGCGCTTGATTGCAGCCCGTGCAGCCGACTCGCGCCAAGGCGAAGTGGTCATCGGCTCGTGTCTTGCAGGATCAAACAGCGCCACCATTTCAATCCCCCATCACAACGCCTTCGCGGCGCGGGTCGGCGCCGCCAAACCAACCACTCGGGGTGCGCTGGATCGCTTGCAGACCGCTGGTCATGTCGGTCTCGACGACGGTATGCCCGCGCTGGCGCAGCGCCTCCAGCGTCGCCGGCGCGAAGCGCCCCGCCTCCAGCGCGGTCGGCCCGTTGAAGCTGGCGAAATTCGGCAGGTTGATCGCCCGCTGCACATCCAGGCCCCAGTCGAGCGAAGCGATCAAGGTCTTCGCGGTGAAGTGGATGATCGCCGCGCCGCCGGGGGAACCCAGGCTCATCAACAGCCGGCCGTCAGACAGATCGAACACCAGCGTCGGGCTCATGCTCGATAGTGGTCGTTTGCCCGGCTGCACGCGGTTGGCGATCGCCTGACCCCGGGCATCGGCAGGCACCATCGAAAAATCGATGAGCTGGTTGTTGAGCAGAAACCCGCCCGCCTTGGCCGTGCCACCGTCGGCCAGGATGCGCGACCCCCAGGCACTCTCGATGCTCGTCGTCATCGCCACCGCGCGGCCTTCGCCATCGACAACCGAGAGGTGGCTGGTGCCCGACTCCGGTTGCGCCGGCTGCGGCGCCCAGGCGCTGCGCGTGCCGCCGGGTGCACCTGGCTGCGCTACTTTCATGCTCTGCGCGCCGATCAATGCGGCACGCGGCTTGAGGTAGGCGGCATCGAGCAGGCTCGCCCAGCGGCCCGCCGGCGGCGCCACGAAGTCCGGGTCGGCGATGTACTGGTTGCGGTCAGCAAAGGCCAGCCGGGCGGCTTCGGTGTAGACATGCAGCCAGTCGGCGCTGGGCACACCGGCACTCAGCGGCGCCACCACCGCCGGAACATGCTCGAGCAGGCCCAGGATCTGCATCACCGTCAAGTGCCCCGACGATGGCGGCGGGAATCCGCAGACCCGGTAGCGCTGCTTCCAGCCGGTGCAGATCACGTCGCGCTGCCGGGCTGCATAACCAGCCAAGTCAGCGGCAGTCAGACGTCCCGGGTTGCCGGCATGGCCACGCACCCGCGCGACGATATCGGCGGCCACCGCGCCGCTGTGCAGGGCATCGCTGCCGCCTGCGGCGATGGCCCGCAGGACCTCGGCAAGCGCCGGGTTCCTGAGCCTATGGCCGACCGGATGCGGCTCGCCGTCGGGGCCATAAAAATAGGCCCGGGCCTGTGGATCCTGGCGCAACGCGGTTTCGGCTTTGAGCTGGGTGTGCATCCGCGGGCTGACCCGAAAGCCCGCCTCGGCGAGTGCAATCGCGGGTTCGAAGAGCTTCGACCAGGGCAGCTTGCCATGTTGCCGGTGCGCCGCTTCGAGCATGCGCACGGCGCCGGGCACACCGACCGCGCGGCCACCCACGGCGGCCTGCAAAAACGGCATCGGCTGGCCATCGGGCAGCAGGAATAGCCGTTCATCGGCAGCCGCCGGCGCGGTCTCGCGGCCGTCCCAGGCCTGCACCGCGCGGCCGTCAGAATGGAGCAAAAAAGCGCCGCCACCAATGCCACTGGATTGCGGCTCGACCAGCGCGAGCACCATCTGCACTGCCACCGCGGCATCGATCGCGGAGCCGCCGGCGCGCAGCACTTGATAGCCGGCATCGGTGGCCAGCGGGTTGGCCGCGGCAACCATCATGCGCTGTGCCGACCAGCCGGGTTTTGCGGTGCTGCCCGAGGCCCCTTCGGGCATCGCAGGGACCTTGTAGTCGAGCGTCGGTGTGCTGCTACACGCCGCCAGAAACAACAACGCCGCAGTGGCCAACCGCGGCGCGAGAAGGTTGATTTGCATCAGCGAGGCCGCGGCTTCAAATCAGAGCCAGCTTACTGCAACGGCACACCCGTCTTGGCTTGCAATTCTTCGGCCGACACCCCCGGCGCACGTTCGACAACCTTCAGCCCAGTGGGTGTCACGTCGAACACGCCCAGGTCGGTGATGATGCGGTCGACAACACCGACGCCGGTCAGCGGCAAGGTGCATTGCGGCAGGATCTTCAGGTCGATGCTGCCGTCCTTCTTCTTCGCCACATGCTCCATCAGCACGAGCACACGCGCCACACCGGCGACAAGATCCATCGCGCCGCCCATGCCCTTGACCATCTTGCCGGGGATCATCCAGTTGGCGAGGTCGCCTTGCGCGCTGACCTGCATCGCACCCAGGATCGACAGGTTGATCTTGCCGCCGCGGATCATTGCAAAACTGTCGTGGCTGCCGAAGATGCTCGAGCCGGGGATCGTGGTCACGGTCTGCTTGCCGGCGTTGATGAGGTCGGCGTCGACTTCGTCTTCGGTCGGAAACGGGCCGATGCCGAGCATGCCGTTTTCGCTTTGCAGCCAGACCTCGATCGACGCATCGACAAAGTTCGCCACCAGCGTCGGCAGGCCGATGCC
>JANOKR010000383.1:0-4182 GCA_031419315.1 Betaproteobacteria bacterium | reverse complement strand
TGCCCTTTTCCATCTCAGCGAGCTGGAACTCCCAGTTGCCGGTCAACTCGGGCCGGGTCAAATCCTCGATGTCCAGCCCGCGCAGCAAGGTCATCAGCTGGAACGCCTTTGCGCCCGGCACCAGCTCGCGGCCATCGCGGTGCATGTACTTCTCGTAGATCAGGCCTTCGATCACCTGTGCCCGGGTGGCCGGGGTGCCCAGGCCCTTCTCGGCCATCGCCTCGCGCAGCTCGTCGTCGTCGATGAGTTTGCCGGCCCCTTCCATCGCGCTCAGCAGCGTCGCTTCGGTGTACCGCGCTGGCGGTTTGGTCTTCAGCGCATTGGCGTCGACCGCTTGCGCGCGCACCAGCTCGCCCGGCTGCACCGCAACGAGATTGGCGTCGTCGTCCTGCGCTTCCTTGCCGTACACCGCCAGCCAGCCCGGGTTGACGAGCACCTTGCCATTGGTCTGGAACGGGTATTCAACACCCGCTGCGCTGACCCGGCTGATGCGCGTCGTGACCATGAACTCGGCGGCCGGATAAAACACCGCGATGAAGCGTTTCACGACCATGTCGTAGAGCTT
Source organism: Betaproteobacteria bacterium (assembly GCA_031419315.1). Classification (GTDB taxonomy): domain Bacteria; phylum Pseudomonadota; class Gammaproteobacteria; order Burkholderiales; family Burkholderiaceae_C; genus Rubrivivax. The sequence goes on along the minus strand of JANOKR010000383.1, from coordinate 3,617 downwards.
CAATTCGGTTTCGGTCAACGACTTCGGTGCCTGCAGGGTCGGGATGATCGCAAAGTGGTCCGAGACCTTGGTGTTGTCGAAGACACGTTTCAAAGGTTTGACATAACCGTCCTTCAGGCCCTTGCGTGCATGCGCGGCGAGCACCCGCAGCGGGCCTGGCAGGTCCTCGCTGGCGAGCATCGTGAAAGTGTCCTTGACGACCGCCAGGTAGTCCTCGGGCAGCGCCCGCGAGTCGGTCCGCGGATAGGTCAGCACCTTGTGTTTTTCGTACAGCGCCTGCGCGATCGACAGCGTCGCCTTGGCGCTGAAACCAAAACGCGAATTGGCCTCGCGCTGCAAGGTCGTCAGGTCGTAGAGCAGCGGGCTGGCCTGGGTGCTGGGCTTGGACTCTTCGCTCACCGAGGCCGGCTGGCCGATACAGGCGCGTGCGATGGCCTGGGCTTCGGCTTCAGTCCACAACCGGTCGGCGCGGGCTTCGGCGTCGTCGGGGTTCTTTTTCCACTTCGTGTCGAACCACTTGCCTTCGTACTGCCCGGCCTGGGCGTCGAAGCTGGCCTTGACTTCCCAATACGCCCGCGAGACATGTTTGCGGATCTTTTCTTCACGCTCGACAACGATGCTCAGCGTCGGTGTCTGCACCCGCCCGACGGTCGTCAGGAAAAAGCCACCGTCGCGCGAATTGAACGCGGTCATCGCGCGGGTGCCGTTGATGCCGACCAGCCAGTCGGCTTCGGAGCGGCTGCGCGCAGCGTCAGCCAGGCCGAGCATCTGCGCGTCGCTGCGCAAGTTTGCAAAACCGTCGCGAATCGCCTGCGGCGTCATGCTCTGCAGCCACAGGCGCTGGATCGGCTTGTTGATCGGTGCCTTCGCGCCGGCCGCGTATTGCACGATCAGGCGGAAGATCAACTCGCCCTCGCGCCCGGCGTCGCAGGCGTTGATGATCGCCGTCACATCCTTGCGCTTGACCAGGCGGACGACCGCGGTCAATCGGCTCTTGGCCTTGTCGATCGGCGCCAGGTCGAAGTGCGGTGGCACCACCGGCAGGTTGTTGAAGCTCCACTTGCCACGCTTGACGTCGAACTCTTCGGGTGCCTTGATCTCCACCAGGTGGCCGACCGCCGAGGTCACGACATAACGTTCGTTTTCGAAGTGGTCGGCCTCCTTGTCGAACTTGCCGGCGACTGGCGTGAGCGCGCGCACGATGTCCTGCGCGACGCTGGGTTTTTCCGCAATGATGATGGTCTTGCTCATTCGTCCTGTGTCCCTTGCCAGCCCGCCATCGGGCCGTGCCTACAATCCGCTGCCTCGCGCGCACGCACATGCACACGCATACGCCCGCTCACACGCACGCCCACATGCACACACACACGCACATGCGCGCGCCCATGAATTCAATGTACCGAATGAAATCAAAGCCTCAAGCCCAAAGTGAAGCCAAAAATGAAACCGGCAAAAAAACCGGCAACCCACCGAAGCCCACGGCGCGCGGGCCGCGCATCCAGGTGCGCCGTTCCGGCGTGCATGGCAAGGGCGTTTTTGCGCTGCGCGAGATCGCTGCCGGCGAGTCGATCATCGAATACACCGGCGAGCTGATCTCCTGGCCCGAAGCGCTGCGCCGCCACCCGCACGACCCGCGCGACCCGCACCACACTTTTTTCTTCCACATCGATGCCGATCATGTCATCGATGCCAAGGTCGGCGGCAATGCAGCGCGCTGGATCAACCATGCCTGCGAGCCCAACTGCGAAGCCGACGAAACCGATGGCCGGGTCTTCATCAAGGCCCTGCGCCCGCTCTTTGCCGGCGAAGAACTGTTCTACGACTACGGACTGGTCATCGATGATCGCTACACGCCGAAGCTGAAAAAAGAGTACGAATGCCGCTGCGGCAGCCCGATCTGCAGGCGCACGATGCTCGCGCCCAAACGGGGTGGCCGCGCTCTGGCGTGAGCCCACCAATCGGCCCGATTCAACGCCGGCAACGATGGCCGAACCCGCCGACCTCCGCTGGCAGACGCAGTCGTTGTGGCAGCGCCTGCGCCCGCTGCTGCCCGGGATCAACGTCGAGGTCGTGGCCAGCCTGCCTTCGACCAACAGCGAGCTGATCGAACGCGCGCGTGCAGCCGTCGGCGACGACGATTTGCCGATCACCACGCCGGGCGATCTCGACCGGCAGGCGCACGCGGACGGGCTTGCGACAACACGCCAAGGCCGCCGCGCCGCCGAACCCCTGGCCTGCCTGCTCGTCGCTGAAGCGCAGACCCAGGGCCGCGGCCGCCAGGGCCGCCAGTGGCAGTCGGCGCTAGGCGCATCGCTGACCTTTTCACTGGCCCTGCCCTTTGCACCGGCGAGCTGGTCGGGGCTGTCGCTGGCGGTTGGGGTGGCGCTGGCCGATGCGTTGGAGCCGGGTGCAACGGCAGGCACCGCAGGCACGCCAGCAGCCGCGACGGCGACGGACAGCGCGGCCATCAACTCAAGTGCACAACGCGCGCCGCGCATCGGCCTGAAGTGGCCCAACGATCTTTGGCTTGCCGGCAGCACGCCGCAAAAGCTCGGCGGGGTGCTGATCGAAACCGTGCCCGTCGGTGACCGCCGCATGTGCATCGTCGGCGTGGGCCTGAACATCGCGCCGCAGTCTCTAACGGAGCTGTCCAGCGGTTATGCCTGTCTACAGCAACTGCATCCTGGCATCAGCGCCCCGGCCGCGCTGGCGCTGGTTGCCGAGCCGCTGGTGCGCGCCCTGCTGCGCTTCGAGCAGAGCGGGTTTTTGCCCTTCGCCAGCGCCTACGCAGCGCGTGACCTGCTGCGCGGCCGCGACGTCAGCACGACGCTGCCGGCGCTGCTGCAGGGCCGCGCGCAGGGTGTCGACAGCGACGGTGCCCTGCTTGTCGTCGATGGCGCCGGGCGGCTGCACCGCATCGTCGGCGGCGAGGTCAGCGTCCGCGCGATTGCCGCCACGGGTGCGGCTTGATGTTGCGCACGCTGGTGATCGTGCTGGTGCTGGCCAATGGCGCTTTCTGGGCTTGGACGCAGGGCGCGCTGTCGTGGCTCGAGCCGCTGCTGCCCGCGCCAGTTTCGGCCGAGCGCGAGCCGGAACGCCTGGCAAGGCAGGTGCGCCCTCAGAGCATCAGCGTGCTCAACCCGAAGGCCGCGGCTCAGGCCGCAAACGCCGCACAAGCTGCCCACACGGCCAGCGCCGCCGATGCTGCAACGGCTGCCGCAGCCAACGATTCAGGCGCGTTGCCGGCGCCGCCGCGCTGACACCAGCGCCGCGCTGGCCAGCGCCAAGGCCAGCAGCCAGACCAGCGACAGCGCACCACCACCGCCACCACCGCCGGTCGGTGGCGGCTCAGTCGGCGGTGGCTCGGGGTTGGCATTGCGGTCGGGGCCCGTCGCTGCGGCCGCAGTCAACTCCGCATGGTCGATGACCTCGCCGGCGCCCCTGGGTGCCTCATAACTCGTCGGGTTGGCGGCGTAGAGCAGGGCCTGCGCGGCATCCAGGATGCCGGCACCGCAGGTGCTCGCCGTGCACGCACAGCGGCCGGGGTTGCTCCATGCGCAGGCTGCGATCGATGGCGAAGTGACATGCGCGCGCGCGCTGCGCTGCAAGCCCTGCAC
>JANOKR010000382.1:0-8368 GCA_031419315.1 Betaproteobacteria bacterium | reverse complement strand
ATTGGCTGTTGGCGAGTACGAACGACACCCTAAAAGGACAGGTTCAGTTCTTTATCCAGCACTACGAGAGTCGACTTGGAAGCGCCGAGGTTGACGAGACAATCAAGTGGTCGGAAACGTTGCTCCGCCGGTCACGTTCCCGACTTTCGGAGGCATTTGCTGATCGTCGAATGGTCCGATCTTTGTACAGGCCGTTTGTCCAGCTCTCCTACTACCACTCTGACGTATTTGTCGATCGACCCGGTCTTGCTCAGCGCCTGTTCCCCTGTGGACACGCCAACACGGCAATCTGCGTGATGGCCGGAGATCGCCAGCCATTCAGCGCAATTGCAGCTGGAGCCATACCAAACTTGAACATGTTCTCTGCGGATGCCATTCAGTACATCACGCTCTTCGAGTACGGTGAAGACGGTACCCGCATCGACAACATCACCGACTGGGCCCTCGCCGAATTCCGCAAGCACTACCAGCCCGGCCGCGGCAAGAAGGCGCAGCCGATCACCAAGGAAGCCATCTTCCACTACGTCTACGCGGTGCTGCACGACCCGCTGTACCGCGAGAAATACGCGCAGAACCTGAAGCGCGAGTTCCCGCGCATTCCGCTCTACGGCCGAAATGGTGAAGCGAGCGAAGCGACCTTCTGGTTATGGTCCGGCTGGGGCGAGCGTTTGATGGCGCTGCACATCGGCTACGAAACCGTCGAGCCGTTCGCGTTGAAGCGCACCGATGTGCCTGACGACAAAGCGCGCACCGCCGGCCAGTCACCCAAGCCCGCGCTGAAGGCCGACAAGGACACCGGCTTCATCGTGCTCGACAGCGAAACCACGCTCGCTGGCGTGCCGCCCGATGCGTGGCGCTACCAGCTCGGCAATCGTTGTGCGATCGAGTGGGTGCTCGACCAGTACAAAGAGAAAAAACCCAAGGACCCGACGATCCGCGAGAAGTTCGACACCTACCGCTTTGCCGACTACAAGGTCCGGGTGATCGATCTGCTCGCCCGCGTGACGACGGTCAGCGTGGAGACGATGAAAATCGTCGACGCCATGCGCTTGGCGCTGCGTTAGGCTGTCCTCCCCCTCGCACCAAGTCGCGATCAGTGGTGCAAGACCACACGAATGTCCGACTGCCGATCTCGACGCCGTCGCCCCGCGTCGAATTCCTGCAACTGGTCGGTTGGCGCGACAGGGCGGCGGCGGCGCCTTCGTTCTCCGGCCCACGCTCGCGGGGGACTGCTTCTGGTGACTTGCCGCCGTGCCATCAACACCGGCGTCAGTGATCCAGCAGTGTGGCGACCGCGAATGGGGCCTGCGCCCGAAGACACCACCACCGCCCTGCGGACCAGCGGTGCGCCTTGGGGCAGCAACAACCGCTCGATGTGGGCAGGCGGTTCGGGTACGCGAGCGCAGGCCCCATTCGCGGTCGCCACACGCTATGGGCGCAAAGGCGGTGTTGATGAGGTGATCGTTGGGCACATCGAGCGCTGCCCCGCGAGCGTGGGCCGGAGAGCGCGTGCCCGGGCCGCGTGCCTCGCGCGATGCCGATCTTGAAGAACCTTGCGCAAGCGCCGCAACGGCCGCAAGCGGCCGCAACGGAATCAACGGCCACAACGACCGATTGCCAATTGCCAATTGCCAATTGCCAATTGCCGATCACTGATCGCGCGTCCCTCAGCGATTGAACGCCAATCGGTATCAGCCGCTCAAGCCGTCAGCGCCATGATCAACCCCACATCCGCGATGCCAGTGGCGGGCAGGCCCTGGCTGCGCTGCCAGTCGCGCACCAGGTTCGCCGAGGTCCGGCCGAAGACGCCGTCGGCGGTGACGGCGACGCCGCGGTCGGACAGGCCGAGTTGCACCAGCCTAACGTCCAAACCCCGCGGCAGTGATGCACTCGCCGAGACTTCGATGACGCGGCTGCCGGGCGCCGGGCCATCGTAACAACCTTCGGGCAGGCCGCTGAGCGACAGGGCGGAAATCTCCTGCCCGCGCACGACGAGCGGCAACTCCAGGCCCCAGAAACCCTGGTCGATGAGACGCTGAAAGGCGTCCATCCGGTACACCGTGGCGCGCAGGTCGGCGCGGCCGTTGGTGGCCAGCCAGTGGCGCCGCGCCTTCACATAGTCGGCGATCCAGGCGTGCTCGCCGCGGGTCGCCGGCGTGCCCGCGACCTGGTCGCGGATGCGGCCCCAGGAGCCATGCACATAGCTGTCGTAGACCACCGCGCGGCCGAGCGGCGTCTGGATGCCGAAGCGGCCAGCGGTGCGCATCGCAGGCTGAAAATAGGTCTCGTCGAAAAACACGTCCTGGGTCTCGCGCATCACCGGGTCGTCGGCGCTGGCGCGCAGCACGTTGTGCAGCTTTTTGTCCGCGTCCAGGCCAAAGTCCAGCGCCTTGATTCTGGGCAGCCAGGCGGCCAGCCGCGGCCCGAAGCGCGCGCCGGCGTTGCGGCAATAACGCTCGACCAGCCCATGCAGATTGCCCGAGCCGAGCGTGGTCTGCGAGCGGCCGAAGGTCAGGTGCCCGGTGTCGCCGTCGATAAGGGTCACCTTGCCGTAGTCGCCGAGAACGCGGCTGGTTTCGAACAGGTTGACGATGGCCTGCGCGGTGCGCGCCTGCGTCGTCGTCAGTGCGGTGGTCGTGGTGGTCGTGGTGGTCAATCGCGGCTCCCGAAGCAGTGGCTGTCGGGGGCGATTGGATGCACAAGGCGAGCGTCGCGCCATCCCGTTCTTTTGGGATGGGCGCGTTGCAGGCGGTCTGGCATTGAATCTCGGCGCCGGGTACGGGTTCCGGTGGCCCGCCCAGTGGTGCGGTCGGTTGTCGCCTCGAAGACCCGCATTGTGCTGTCGCCTCGTGACGCTGAAATGTCGATGAGGTCGGAAATCCGGCCCCAGTTGCCCAGATCACGACCAGCACCGGACATCATCGGCCAGCGGCTACGATGCGCGGCATTGCACTTCAGGAGTTGGGTGATGACGGTGGCAGGCAGTTCAGTGGATGGCAGCAGCAAGGTCCTGGTCGCGCAGGGCGGTGGGCCGACGGCGGTGATCAACCAGTCGCTCGTCGGCGTCGTGCTCGAAGCGCGCCGGCGTGCCGGCGTCAGCCATGTCTACGGCGCGCGCCACGGCGTGCGCGGCATCGTCAACGAGGATTTTTTTGACCTCACGCAAGAGACGAATGCAAACCTCGAACTCGTTGCCGCGACACCCAGCTCGGCACTCGGTTCGACGCGCGACAAACCCGACCTGAAGTACTGCCAGAACATCCTGGAGGTGTTGCGTGCGCATGGCATCGGGCATTTTTTCTACATCGGCGGCAACGACTCTTCTGACACCGTGCGCATCGTCAGCGAAGAGGCGGCCAAGGCCGGCCATGCCTTGCGCTGCGTGCATATCCCGAAGACGATCGACAACGACCTGGTCGGCAACGACCACACGCCGGGCTTCCCGTCAGCGGCGCGTTTTGTCGCCCAGGCTTTTGCCGGCGCGAACCTCGACAACGCTGCGCTTCCCGGGGTTTATGTCGCGGTGGTGATGGGCCGGCATGCCGGCTTCCTGACTGCCGCCTCGGCGCTCGGCCGGCGTTATGCGGGCGACGGCCCGCACCTGATCTACCTGCCCGAGCGCACCTTTGATACGGCGCAGTTCCTGGCCGATGTGAAGGCCACCTACGACCGCCTCGGCCGCTGCGTGGTCGCCGTCTCCGAAGGTGTGCACGACGCGTCGGGCACGCCGATCCTGCAACAGCTCAGCACCCAGATCGAACGCGACGCCCATGGCAATGTGCAGCTCTCGGGCACTGGCGCGTTAGCCGACCTGCTGTGCGAAGAGATCAAATCCAAGCTCGGCATCAAGCGCGTGCGCGGCGACACCTTCGGCTATTTGCAGCGCAGTTTTCTCGGCTGCGTCAGCGATGTCGACCAGCGCGAAGCGCGTGAGGTCGCCGAGCGTGCGGTGCAGTTTGCTTTTGGTGTAGGGGGCGCGGCGGGCGGCGGCGGCACTGGCTCGGTGGCGATCCGGCGCGTTGGCGACTACGCGGTCGACTACTTCCTGCAGCCGCTCGAGGCGGTTGCAGCGAAGACACGCACGATGGAGGCCGAACTGATCAACGCCGCAGGCAACGACATCACCGAAGCGTTTGTGCGCTACCTGCGGCCGCTGCTCGGCAGCGGGCTGCCCGACGCCTACCGGCTGCGCGCGCCGGCTGTGCCCAAGCGGTTGCGCCCGACCTAGCTGCGGGGGTCTACCGGGCGGCAAAAGGCCGCACCGAGCGGTAGGCCGCTTCGCGCTCGCGACGGCTCAGCACCAGCTGCCACAGCTGCCCTTGCCGCGAGCGGAAGAAGCCGGCACACAGCAGCAGGTAGTAACACCACATGCGGCGGAAACGCTCGCCGTATTTCGGCGCCAGCTCGGGCCAGGCGGCTTCGAAATTGGCGTGCCACTGCATCAGCGTGCGGTCGTAGTCGGGGCCGAAGTTGTGCCAGTCCTCGAGCACAAAATCGCTCTCGATCGCTGCCGCCAGCTCGCTTGCCGCGGGCAGCTTGCCACCGGGGAAGATGTACTTTTCGATCCACGGGTCGGTGCGCAGCCGCGGCCGGTCGAGGCCGATCGTGTGCAGCAAAAACAGGCCGTCGGGTGCCAGCAGCCGGCGCGCGGCGCCAAAGTACGCGGCATGGTTTTTCGGCCCGACATGTTCAAACATGCCGACCGAGACGATGCGGTCGAAGTCGCCGTCGGGGCCTTGCATCTGGCGATAGTCCTGCAGCCTGATCTGCACCGGCAGCCCGGCGCAGCGCGCTTCGGCCAGCGCCTGCTGCTCGCGTGAGACGGTGACACCGACGACATGCACACCATGGTGCTGTGCCGCGTGCCGCGCCAGACCGCCCCAGCCGCAGCCAATTTCAAGCACGCGCTGCCCCGGCCGCAGTTGCAGCTTCTGGCAGATCATTTCCAGCTTGTCTTGCTGCGCCTGCTCAAGCGTCGTCGCGCTGGCCCAGTAGGCGCAGGAATACTGCATCGCCGGGTCGAGCATGCGCTCGAAGAGATCGTTGCCGATGTCGTAGTGGTGCTCGCCAACGACAAAAGCGCGATCCGGCCGCTGCGGGTTGCTCAGCAAGTGCGGCAGCAGGCTCAAGGCCAGTTTCAGGCGCGCCCAGCCGACCGCGCCCGACTCGACATCGGTGCGCAGCAAGCGGGCAAACAGCTCATCCAGCCGCTCGCAGTCCCAGTCGCCATCCATGTAGGACTCGCCGACCCCCAGCGTCCAGCTGGTCAGCAGGCGCTGGTACAGGCGTGGGCTGTGGACCTGCATGTCCCAGGGCCGCGAGCCGCCAATGTGGATGTCGGCCAGCGCCAGCCAGCGGCGAAGCGCCGCCGGCGGCGCCGCTTCGCGGTGCCGGTGGCTGCGCAGACTCTGGGTGCTGTCCATGGTGTCAGAGGGCACGGCGGGTACTCCATTCTGTCGATCTGGCTGGCGACCGCAAGGGGGTGGTTCACCCGAGTTGGCGCTGCGCCCAAGCATCGAACTGACGCCGTTTCCGCCCCTTGATCAAGGTCAAGACGCGCTGACCGGGGCCGACACTGGGTGACCGTTTCCAACCCGACCAAGCCCATGACGCGGAATCGACTGCACGCGCTGACTTCGTGGATCACTACCGCGGTGGTGAAACATCCCGACGACCTGGTGCCTGCGTTGATGGCCCACGCCGATATTCAGCGCGCCACGGCGTTGAAATCGCTGCGTCAGCTTGGCGCGGCGGGCTGGCTGCTCCGCGAGCGCCGCGGGCGCGGCTACCGCTATTCGCCGGGGCCGATGCGTGAGGTCGTGCGCCGCTACACAATCGCCGGTCTCGACGAAGACAGCCCGTGGCGGCGCGACTTTGCACGCGCCTTCGACCTGCCTGAAGCGGTGCTGCCGATGGTCCGCCACGCCTTCAGCGAACTCGTCAACAACGCCATCGACCACAGCGGCGGCACCGAGGTCGTGGTGTCGCTGCGCCAGACTGCGACCCAGGTGCAACTGCTCGTCTCCGACAATGGCCGCGGCCTCTTCGACAGCCTGGAGGCGGCATTTGGTTTTGACGACCCCCAGCACGCGATGCTGGAGTTGAGCAAGGGCCGCTTGACGAGCGACCCGGCGCGGCACACCGGCCGCGGCCTGTTCTACACCCTGCGGCTGGCCGATGTCGCGCTGCTGCACGCCAACGCGAGTGCGTTCGAGCAGCGGCAGTGGGATGGCGTGCAGTGGCGCAGCGGGCGGCCGATGGCGCGGTCGGGGACCTCGGTCTATCTGGCCATCGCGCTCGACACGCCGCGCCGGCTCGACGACGTGCTGCGCTCGGCGAGCCTCGATGCCAGCGACTATGCCCTCGAACGCGTCACGCTGCCGCTGGCGCTGATCGCCGACGACGGCGGCCTCGTCTCACGCGCGGCGGCCCGCCGCGTCTGCGCCAGGCTGCACGGCGTGCGCCATGTCGAGGTCGATTTCAGCGGCATCAGCGCAGTCGGGCACAGCTTTGCAGACGAACTCTTCCGCGTCAGCCGCCCCGGCGGCGCCGGCCTGGCCTTCAGCACCGTCGGCATGGTCGAGCCGGTGGTGGCGATGTTGCGCAGCGTGTTGCCTGCCAGCGGCGCCGACGCGCAGGCCGCCTGAGCGATCTGGCGGACCTTGCCGATCCGGCCGGCGGGCGCGCCGGTTCTCAGGCGGCGCAGGCGGCAACAGCGCTGCGCGCGAGCCGGGCGTTGCGCCAGCGGGGCGATGCAGCAGCGTTGACGCTGACCTCGATCGTTGCCGCGTCCAGCAAGCGCAGCGACATCGATTCGCCGTTGGCGCCGATCAAGCGCGCCGTTGCGCCGTCGGCGCGCCCATTCAAAAAACGCAGCTCGGCGTCATGCCCGACGCTGCTGCTGGCGATGCCGCGGCTGCTGCGGTCAGCGCTGACCTTGGCGCTTGCACTCAGCAGCTGATGTTGCTGCGACAGCGTCAATGACAGGCCCCTGACCCGCGCGCCGACACCACACCACAAACCTTCAAAACGAGCCGGCACCACCCACAGGTGCAGGCGGCTGAGTTTTTCGCGGCCGATGGCCTTGTCCGGCGCCGCCACGGTCAGCGTGCGGTCGGGCATCCAGTCGCCCAGGTCCCAGTCGTGCGAGACGATGCGCGTGCCAGGCCGTAGCGCCAGCAGCGCTGGGCGCAGCTGCAGATTGACCTCGGGCAGCAGGTACATCGTGATCACGCTGAAGGGCGCGAGGTCGGTCTTGAAAAGGTCCTGCTCGCGGAACTCGGCGCGGCGCTCAACACCAGCGGCTTTGGCATTCACGCGGCTGCGCTCGACGAGCTGCGGGTCGATCTCGACACCCAGCCCGCTGGCGCCAAAACGCCGCGCTGCGGTGATCACGATGCGGCCGTCGCCGGAGCCGAGGTCGATCAGCCGATCGGCCGGCCCGACCGCTGCCAGACGCAACATTGCGAGCGTGACGTTGTCGGGTGTGGTGATGAAGGGCACGTCTTCCTGCGCCGCGGCGCCGAGCGCCGCGCTCGCAAGGATCAAGGCCAGCGCGGCGACGCGGGGCCAGCGGCGGCATTGCAGTCGGTCGGCAAGGTTCATCGTGCCGATCGTAGCTGCCGGCGGCACGACAATCGAGCCATGGCCGCATCGAGTCTTCTCGCCCTCATCGACGATATCGCGACGATCCTTGACGACGTCGCGATCCTGAGCAAGGTCGCAGCCAAAAAAACCGCCGGCGTGCTCGGCGACGACCTCGCGCTCAACGCGCAGCAGGTCGCCGGCGTGCGCGCCGACCGCGAACTGCCGGTGGTCTGGGCGGTTGCCAAGGGTTCCTTCATCAACAAGGCGATCCTGGTGCCCGCGGCGTTGCTGATCAGCGCCTTTGCGCCCTGGGCCGTGACACCGCTGTTGATGGTCGGCGGCGCCTTCCTCTGCTACGAAGGCTTCGAAAAACTAGCCCACCGTTTTATGCACAGTCGCGCTGAAGCGGTGATCGAACATGCCGCGTTGACCCACGCCGCGGCCGACCCCGGCGTCGACCTCGTGGCCTTCGAGCGCGACAAGATCAAGGGCGCGGTGCGCACCGACTTCGTGCTCTCCGCAGAGATCATCGTGATCGCGCTCGGCACCGTCGCCAGCGTGCCATTTGGCACCCAGGTCGCCGTGCTTTGTGCGATCGCAGTGGTGATGACGGTGGGCGTTTATGGGTTTGTCGCCGGCATCGTCAAGCTCGACGACCTCGGCCTGCACCTCAGCCACCGAGGCGGCACACGTGCCGCCATCGGCCGCGCGATCCTGGTCTTTGCACCGTGGCTGATGAAGGCGCTGTCGGTGGCCGGCACCGCGGCGATGTTCCTCGTCG